>CACZQX010000385.1 GCA_902783445.1 uncultured Lachnospiraceae bacterium | reverse complement strand
TTCTAGTTATAACCTATAGCTATTCCAACTCTTCCACTAACTTCTCCAACGGAATAGGCCCATCACGCATAATTTTTTCAAAATCCAAGTTTTTTATCATATTCGCCGCCCTATCACCTTCATGGTACGTCATACCACTTAATCGATATAACGCCTTCATTTTTTTCTTTCCTTTTTTACCTTGCAACGCGGCAGGTGGCTCAATCCCTAAATAGTTACAAATACTTTCCAAATCGCATAGCATAACATCCTCAATATCTGCCCGTGCAGCAAGATCAACAATTTCTTGAGCCCTTGCCCTTTTCATTTCTCGCCTCAGCATATTCCAATCTCCTTGATAAAACTTCGTAATATCGTCATCCGGACTATCCGTGTCATAGCACAAAAACACTTTCCATGGAATCTTGTGCTTTTTTACGCATTTATTTTTGAACCACTTTCCCGAGTTCACAATCTGTGATATAGCTCCAACAACATTAAACTTTATCAATATTTTTTCATCGCCACTTATCCATTCAAATATGATGTCTCCGGGATCAACTGAATCAAGTCTTTCAAATTTGCACCCAAGCCTATCTGCATGCCATTTAAAAAAAGAACAGTAGAACACTTTCTCTGTTGTCCCTTCGAGAACAAATGCAATCCCTTTTTCATAGTTTTCGCTCAATTTTCAGGCACCTCCAGATAATTCTTAAGTATGTCATATGAATCTGAATCTCCCGATAATAACTCAAACAAATACTCTCCAACAGAAAGCTCGTAGTCCCTTGCATTTGCAACAAGTTGCTTTACTTTATTTTTTTGTATTCTCCTAAATTCAGCAACGCCGGCTTCATTCGGAATTCCCACATATATTTTCTCCGGTTTGATATATTGTACTAAATAAGGAGAATGACTTGAAACTATAAGTGGAGCTTCCCCTAATGCTTCATTCAACACCTCCAACAATTGCTTCATCATTTTAGGATGAATACTTGTTTCTATCTCTTCCACACCAACAATACCGGCATTTACATGATTTGCTATAAACGCATTAGTTAATAACCATATTAAACGCTTAGTTCCGGTTGACATATTCGCCATGCTAACCGGTTGATTTAAATACTCACTTTTGACAAACAAACGATATATATGTTCTCTCAATCTGAATGGTATTTTCTCACTCATTTCATCCGCACTTACTTCTTTATCTCCCACCTTAAGAGTTATAGTATTATCTTCTTGTTTATCTGTGAGTGTAAACTCATTTAGGCTAATATTTGTAAATTCCGGAAACAACGTATATACTGCATCCTCAAACAAATTATATAAATCCGGGTTTTTCTTTTTAAGAGCACTCAGTGCCTTTGGTACATCTTCATCATCAAATTTTATTGTGTCTTCATCATCCTCTATATATTCAAGCGGCGAAGGTTGATATCTATCTCTCAAGTCAAGCGACGAGCATACCCTAAATGTTATTTTTTGAATATCTTTAATCAAATCATTAATTTCAATTTCATCCAGCAACCCTAAAACATCTATTGCAAGCTGAAGTTCATCTAGTTCAATTTTTCTAAATGCTACCGTAGATTTACTCTTTCTATATTTCCCTTCAGCACGTTTCAAAAGTGATGAGTATCTTACACTTGTGTTTTCTCTTGCTTCTATCCACTCGTTAGTTATAACATCTCCACTATCATCATCTCTGTGCCATTTAAAAGAATAACCATATTTTACATGCCGATACTCTCCCAATTTTTCATCTTCAAACTCAATTTCAAATAGATATTCATCGCTTTCCATTGTATTACAAAGTGGAATACCTTTAATCCACGACATCATATTTTTTCTTACTTTTCGTGACTCATGAATAAAATCAAAGCCAAAATCTATAGCTTCAATCAAATTCGACTTACCGTAATTATTTGGCGAAATAATTGCACAAATATTGCCCAGCTCAAGTCTCGTTTTTTTTATATTCTTAAATCCCGCTACTGTTATTGCTTTAATATGCATTTTTAAATTCTCCTTTCAATCTTCCCTAATTATAATTTTATCATTTTCAGATATAAATTCAACTAAATTATTTAATTCTTTTACTATTTCGGAGAATAACTTTTTGTTTTTAATGTTAAAATAAACTTTTTTATTCAATTCATAAGGTGATGTTTTTATTTGTAGAGATACACCTTAAGAATTCAGTGCTCCACACTTTTTGTTTCATAAAGTTTAATTCATTTTAATTCCACTCAAAATTTCACCGTTATTTTAAAATGAATTATACTTTTGTTGCATAAAAAGTTTAATTCATTTTCCTTTTTCACTTCCCCCACCCCCGTTAATTATTTAACACTTGCATTTGCCCCTCATTCTGTTAAAATGAATATACAATGTATCAAAATCAATACAATCTTCTCATTGAATTCTAAACACGAAAGGAGTATCAGACTATGAATTTCAAAAATATTGTTCTTGCAGGCGGCGGAGTTTTGGGCAGTCAGATTGCCTACCAATCTGCTTACAAGGGTTTTAACGTTACTGTTTGGGTCAGAAGCGAAGCTTCTATCGGCCGCTCAAAGCCAAAGCTTCAAATGTGGCACGATGCATACGTCAAAGAATTGAATGACCTCAAGCCTCTTTGCGGCACTAATCCACCGGTCTTTTCCCGCGGTCTTGTGGATGATGTGGCAAGCCTCACTCCTGCTAAGATTGACGAACTTATTAAAGCAGCAGATGATGCGCTTACTAACATCCGTTTCGAAACTGACATGGCTGCTGCCGTTGCAGATGCCGACCTTGTTATCGAAGCAGTTGCGGAAAACCCGGAAGAAAAGATTGCCTTCTACAGCGAAATGGCAAAGCACATGCCTGAAAAGACAGTTATCGTAACAAATTCCTCTACTCTCCTTCCAAGCATGTTTGCTAAATACACGGGACGTCCCGAAAAGTATTTGTCCCTCCACTTTGCCAACCAGATTTGGTCTCACAACACAGCTGAGGTTATGGGCCATCCGGGCACAGAGCAGAAGTATTTTGACCAAGTGGTTGAATTTGCCGAAAGCATTGGCATGTTTGCCCTTCCGCTTAAGAAAGAGCAGCCGGGATATATCTTAAATTCCCTCCTTGTGCCTTTCTTAAACTCAGCTATGGCGCTTCTTGCCAACGATGTTGCCGAACCCGCTGTGGTTGATAAAACCTGGATGCTTGCAACAGGCGCGCCTATGGGACCTTTCAGAATCTTGGATGTTGTCGGCATCACAACAGCCTACAATATCGTGTCCATGAATCCTGATGCAAAGAATCCCGATTCTACTTACGGAAAGATTGCCACAAAGCTTAAAGCCATGATTGACGCCGGTAAAACAGGCGTAAACGCAGGCGAAGGATTTTATAAATATAACTAGATAAATAAAAAGCAAGGCGGAAAGCTTCAATATCAAGCCTTCCGCCTATTCATTATTGTAGAAGATTAATTTACAGACTTTTTTCATAGTCTCGCAGACATCTTTGTATCTAGTTTTCATTCCACAATTCAAATCAAATCCGTTACCTATCATAAAAACTGTACTCACTTGTCTTTCCTCCTGCCTAATTGACAATCTGTAGAACTCATTCTTCAAATCGTATCCGGTATATTACTAAAACCTCTCCCCCTTCTCAACAAACTCCGCCAAATTAACATGCTCTATCCCATTCCTATGCTGAAACAAAGTATCCATCGTCAATACATACTTAGGATAGTTATCTTTTATCATTTCAAGCGGGCGGTATTCTCTGTCCTCGGTTTCTTCTGATGCAAGTATGGTGTACGACACCTGCACATAAGAGTAATTCATGTTATTATCTCTTAGAATAAAATCACATTCCAACTTTCCGATTCTTCCCACGCTTACAGAATAGTCCATAGATTTCGCATATATGTATGTTATATTTTCCAACACCGGACCGTAGTTTATTCTGTTATCAGTATTGTTGGCATAGTAAAATCCCAAATCCGACAAATAATACTTTTTTTCACCACTTAAAGATTTTTTCGATTTCATATCAAAGCGGCTGCATTCGTAAAGAATTTTCGCGTCTACAAGTGCTTTTATATATCTGGACACCGTTGTCTTTCCAATGTTTAATCCATTCTTATTTAAAGCCTGACAGATGCTGTTTACGCTTGTTGTTGCTCCAAAATTGTTTATAATATACTGTCTTACTATCTCAAAAGTTTCTTTCTTTCTTATTTTTACGCGTTTTCTAATATCTTTTTCAAATATTTCGTTAATTACACCTTGAACATACTTCCTTTTGTCTGAAACATCATCAAAAAGAACCGTTCTGGGAAAACCTCCTTCCAGTATGTAATTACTAAGCTCTGCTTGCTTGTTCGTATCTACAGGCTTACCATAATACTTTTTCATTTCGACATACTCACCGAAACTAAGCGGATACATCTCAAATTCCAAATATCTACCCGTCAATTTAGTTACCAGCTCTCCGCTAAGAAGATAAGAATTTGAACCGGTTATAAAAATAGACCAGTCGCCTTCCGTTCTGAACCCATTTATAACCTCTTCAAAGCCTTCAACATTTTGGATTTCATCAACAAAAAGGTATTTCAAACCCTTTGCAGTTCCTCTTTCTTCTATGCATTGCTCAAGAGCATCCGCCTTCTTGATATTTTTAAAACCGCGTTTATCAAGATCTATATATATTATGTTTTCCTGCGGAACGCCTTTTTCGGATATTTCTGCTGCAATCATTTCCATCAAACTTGATTTTCCACACCTTCTTACCCCGGTAATCACCTTGATTATATCATCCGCATCGTAAAAACCTCGTATTTTTCTTAAATAATTTTCTCTTTTATATAGTTTCATAACCTTTCTCCTAACCATCGCCTTTTTATTTATGCTAACATCCTAAAGAGAAAAATGCAAGTTAACGTTACCGTTTTTGCATTTTTTTCATTTTCGGTAACGTTAACTCGCATTTAACTTTGCTTTTTTAAAACTTTCAAAAGTTCGCTTTATTCAAACCGACATATAAACCGACATTCAAACCGACATTTTTTAACAAAAAAACCTTCAAAGCTATTTACACCTTGAAGGCTTCTCTATTCTCAATACAAATTATTTACAAGTACTTTAAAGCTCATACGATTTGAGTCATTATAAAGTTTTCCTTTTCGACAATTAAATTACAAATCTATTTAAAGGATATTTATAAACTATTATATAATTTAATTGATTTTTCAATTTTTCTTTAATTTTCAACTATTTAGCCTTTCTAACCCATCCGTACAAGCGTAGATCTCTTGTATTATCATTCTCAAGTATTCGCTTCTCTGGTCCCATACTGCTTAGATATCCTTTCTCTTCAAGCTTTTTAAGCAATTGAAAATTATAATCTGTATAGCTCAAAAAAACTTTATGACGTCTATTACGTATTGAAAAATCTCTATACATGTAGTCTAACTCTTCAAACAAACTAGGTAAATCCGAATTATCTAAAACATCAATATGGTTTAATAACAGTTGATATCGCTCATCTTTTTCTAATAAATTCCACGCTGATAAAACATATGGTTTTGTCACCTGTATATCCGTGTTTCTAATAACAACTGCCATTTCCCGGCTCATTTCACTTTCTGGCACGTGATTAATTAACTCTATTTTATTATCTGTTTTTATTATCGATTCCTTCATAATATCATCTATTGGTATAATATTAACACTTATGTTATAAAGTGATTCAAAAAAACTCTCTTGATTGTGTAAAATGTATTTCAATAATCCTTCCGAATAAACCTCAGCTAATTCTTGATAAATATCCAAATCAAATGGGAGCCAATTCATTTCAATCATAATTCTAATATTATTATTAGGAACTAACGTCAAGTCAACACTATAGTCATCCATGTTATACCGTTGAATAAAGCTTACAAAACCATCTTCGTTCCAGGATTTGCTTAATAAATCTGCAATAAAAGAATCCGCCAAACCATCCGGTTGTTTTGCAAGCGTATTAATATTAGATTGTATTATCTTAAATATAAAATCCGTAAGACCATAGTTTCTATAATATACATCTATGTTGTTCCAATTATATAAGCATTTTTCTTCGTCAAAAACATGTTCTACAAAAGTTTTTCTTGCTTCTTTATTATCGCATGCGTCAAGAACAATACTAATATCATCAATAATAGCATCTTGAAAATCTACAACAGCTTCTGCTCTCAAATCAAAATCATATTGTTGGCACAAATCCATTATTGCAGTTACTGTTTCTCTGGTATTATCCTTGTGAAAGATAACATTTTCCACGTATTCGTCAAAATTATCATATATGTAATTCAATACGCTTTCTTCTTTTATTTCAAGCAATGTCGTATGCCTAGCGTATTCGTATTGTTTGATTAACGATTTATTCTTTAGACCAACAATCTGTAAAAGCATTTCATCACAAATCTTATATTTTGATTGGTTAAAAATCAATTCACATATTTCATTGTCCGTTTTCGTACAATCCATCAAGTTTATTTTAAAGTCTATTAACGATAGAATCTCTATCATTTTATCTATACTTGTGTATTTTATCATCGAGAAAATATCGATAGTTCTTTCAATAAACTCTGCTATACATCTATCCGCTTCTTCATTCATTGTTACTATTGAAGTGGTATCTGCATAACATAACACCAAATCAAAGATGTGGATTTTAACATCCTCTGCAATAGAGTTATCATTCATCAAATCCAACCATAAAAATTTATTTTCTTTAGTTAACCTAGCTATGAAATCATTTGACTCTTTATCATTTTTTTTAATATATTCCCGAATAAACTCTTTAACTTCATCTGTTCTTGTTGATAATAAATGCAATATTTCTTTTTGTTTTTCTTGGTTTTTATATGATGAAAACAAATATTTAACCAACGAATAATTTAAAACCTCAATCTGTCTAAACTCATGAACCAATATACGATCAATAACACGTTGTTTGTGGACAATCATCTGTTCAAAGTCTTGCAAGCCCT
>CACZQX010000384.1 GCA_902783445.1 uncultured Lachnospiraceae bacterium | reverse complement strand
TGGGGAACAAGTCACAAAAGTGACAGCTTATGACAATGGAGGTATTTATGATTACTGTAACAAGATTGAACGGAAAAGAATTAATGATTAATCCCGATATGATTCAACATATTGAGGACACACCGGATACGGTTATTACTCTTTCGGATACGAAAAAGTTTGTGGTAAGCGAAAAGAGTGAAGAAATCAGAAGAAAAATTATCGAATTCAAAAAAGAAATTTATTCGGGAAGATAAAATTTTTTTCGAAAAATTGTTAAAAATATGTTAAAAATGCCGATTTTTTAAAAAATCATAGGAAATTAGTACCGGTTGCATACAAAAATCTTGTGTTTTTGCTTGTAACTAAAACACAAGATATGGTATAATAAACCAAAGTAGGGTGATTTTGGTTTCAATTTTTTAACTTAAATTATTTTATATTCGGAAAATGTATTTTTGCCGAATTCATTAGTCGGCTTTTTGCATAACAGGAGTGAAGTAAATGGATATAGCTACATTAGGTGGTATCGGAATGTGTATTGGACTGGTTATGTTCGGTATCATCCAGTCAGGTGGTGGCCCTGCGGCTATCGCCAGTTTCATCGATATTCCGTCTGCGATTATCACTATCGGTGGTACAATCGGTTGTATCATCACTATGAATACGATTCCTGATGTTATTAAATACATCAAGGCTGTGGGGGTTGTTATGAAATCCCCTACAATTAACGAACCGGAAACAATCAAAAAAGTAATAGAATTATCTAACGTTGCACGTAAAGAAGGTCTGCTTGCCCTTGAAGAAGCAGCACAGAGTTTGGACGAAGAATTCATGAAAAAAGGAGTTCTTCTTATCGTTGACGGTACCGACCCTGAGCTTGTTCGAGGCATTTTGGAAACAGACCTTATTTGCGTTGAAGCAAGACATGCAAAAGTTATCGGCTTCTGGGAGCAGATGGCTGCCATGGGTCCTGCCTGGGGTATGATTGGTACCCTTATCGGTCTTATCAACATGCTTGGTAACCTTTCCGACGTTTCTACTGTTGGTCCTAACATGGCGGTTGCCCTCATTACAACATTATACGGTTCCTTGATTGCCAACTGGCTTGCAACTCCTATTGCAAACAAAATGAGAAACAACAACGCGCTCGAATCTACTCTTAAAGAGGTTATGATAGAGGGTCTGCTTTCAATACAGGCAGGCGAAAATCCAAGAGTTATAGAAGAGAAACTTAAATCCTTCTTATCACCTGAGCAGAGAGCTGCCATGAGCTCCGGCTCCGAAGAAGGAGGGGAGGCATAATTGGCAAAGAAAAAGAAAGAGATGGATGGGCCACCACCTGCCGGTTGGATGGCGACATTCTCCGATCTTATGAACCTGCTGTTATGCTTCTTCGTTTTACTTTTCTCCATGTCAACCGTTGACGAAACCAAGTTTGAAGAATTGGTAAGAACTTTGTCCGAAAGTTTGGGTATTGTAGAAGGAGTTTCGGATTCGGTTCTGGAAGGATCGATGGTTACGGTTGGTACACAGGCTCTTATGGAACTTACGGATGCCTATGAAACAATGGGTATCAACGACTACCAAAATTCACAATCAGTCATCGAAAAAGGCGACGGCGATCAGGCACACGATCCGACCGATGCCGAAACAACAATGAAAAACGATGACCCCGTTACGGAAGAAGAAATTGAAGAAGAAATGCAGGAGCAATCCCAGGCTATGGCTCAGGAAATTGAAAAAATGCTTCAGGAAGAAGAAATTGTAGACGATGTCCAAATGGATGTTGAAGCAAGATATGTTCTTTTGACACTTGACGGTGCAACGCTGTTCAATTCGGGCGCATCGAATATCGCCGAGGAAGCAATTCCGATTGTAAACAAAGTTGGAAGAGTGCTCCAGCATTATCCTGACAGCAACATAGAAGTTATAGGCCATACGGACAGCACGCCGATTGTAAATTTCTCCGTTTATGCGGATAATATTGATTTATCTTTTGCAAGAGCAAAAACGGTGGCTAAGTATTTGGTCAGCAATTTTGATTTGAGTATCGAAAAAATGCGATTTTCCGGTCGCGGCGAATACGAACCGGTTGCATCAAACGATACTGAAGAGGGAAGAGCACGAAACAGACGTGTGGAAGTCAGAATTTACAATGAATTAAACTCATATTAATAAGGAGAATCAACTGTGAAAAAAGGTTTAATTAACATGATTACAATGGTGCTTACTCTTGTAAATCTTATCCTTACGGGTTTGCTTGTGTTTGCCATTGTACCGGCTATGCAAAGCACAAACAGCGTAGTTACCAAAATAGGAGAGATTATCGATCTTGATGCCGTAACAAAAGTTACGGGTGATTCGGATAGTGTACCGGTTGACCAGCTTGCTGTTCATACAATCGAAGAAAAGCTTACAATCACTCTTGCGGATGACAAGAGCGGCACACCACATTATGCCGTTGTTTACGCATCTATTTACTTCGATACCAATAATGAAGAATATGCTACATTGATTACAGAGGAAAGCAAAGTTACGCAAGAACCTATGATGAAAGCGTATATCGACGAAGTTTTGAGTACATATACAGCAGACGAACTTAACGGGCCGGATGCCGCAAAGAACAGAGATAAAGCAGTAAAAGAGATTAAAGATAAATTAAACAAGATGTACGGCACGGATGTTGTTTATGAAGTAGTATTAAGAATGACGATTTCCTAATATTCAGCTTATGAAAAAAAGGAGGTGAGGATGCGTGGGAGAAGTCTTATCACAAAATGAGATAGATAATTTGCTGAAAGCTTTAAGTTCAGGCGAATTGGATGCAGAAGACTATAAAGAAGAAGACGAGAAAGTCATTAAAAATTACGATTTTTCGAGACCTTCCAAATTCTCCAAGGAGCATCTTCGTACTCTGGAAATTATATTTGAACATTTCGGAAGATTGCTATATACCAACCTTCCGGCTTACCTTAGAAAAAGCGTTCAGGTAGAAGTTATTAACTCCGAGGCGGTTGCTTTTTCGGAATTTTCCAATGCGCTTCTTAATCCTGTACTTTTGGGAATTGTTAATTTCGCTCCTCTTAAAGGTTCAATCCTTATGGAAATGGCTTCAAACCTCGGTTATTGCATGATTGACCGATTGTTGGGAGGGGCCGGAACCGCTCTTGAAAAGAAAAGAGAGTTTTCGGAGATTGAAATTACAATCCTTGAAAGAATGTTTAACATTTGTATAAACCTTCTTCGCGAACCTTGGAAAAATGTTATAGATATTACTCCGCGTCTTGAAAAAATCGAAACGAACTCACAGTTTGCGCAGGTTATTTCACCAACCGAAATGATTTCAATTGTAACGCTGAACATAAAAATCGGTAACGTGGAAGGTCTTATGAATATTTGTCTTCCTTACGTTGTTTTGGAACCTGTTATGGATAAGCTGAATACAAAATATTGGTATTCCAATATGCAGGCCAAGGATGACAAAACATATGAAGATGCTATCGAAGTTCTTATCCAAAAAGCTCAAATTCCTATTAAAGCGGTTTTGGGTACAAGCGAGATTTCGGTCAGTGACTTTAACAGTTTAAACGTGGGAGATATTATAAGGCTTGATTCGAAAATAGATAGCGAACTTAAGATTTATGTTGGTAATTTAGAAAAATTCAAAGCTTTACCGGGTACCACAAGTGATAAGAATGCGGTACAGATTACGGAAGTTTTAAAGGAGGAATAAGTCATGGACGGAATGCTTTCACAGGAAGAGATTAATGCCCTGCTAAGCGGA
>CACZQX010000383.1 GCA_902783445.1 uncultured Lachnospiraceae bacterium | reverse complement strand
ATAGGACAGCGCCTGCTCGTCAATGTCTTCCGCAGACCGGACAGGGCTCTTACTGGTCATGATCTGCCCAATGAACTCGAGAGTATCTTTTGAGTTTGGTTTTGTCGTGCTCCACAGTGGAGCATTATCTCATAATCTGTCAAAGGCAAGCCACTCTGGGGTAGCTTCATTTACACCTCTTGCTTAGAATCTTAAAGCGTAGACATTTAGCTGGCAGCACAAATGATCGAACTCTCAGTTTTGTTATTCTTCTGAGTAGAAGAAGGGTAAAATGTCCAACTCTTTTGCCTGCATCCTTCCCTTGCCAGAACTTAGTGCTTACACGGGTTTTCTTCCATAAAAAACTAAAAAGATTGTTGACAATTAGTTCGAAATTGTTCTAAAATGAATTAAATATTGGCTACTATTGGCACTATTTTAATGCTTATTGATTGGGAGGAAGGAAAAATGGTAGTGGGTGACAATAATCTGTCTGATTCTGTCATGTTTAATAAACAGAAGGATTTAGAGGTTACATCAGAAAGGCTAATCGATGGACATTTCTTACCGGATAACATTGACAGTAGTAAGAATAGATGCAAGGATATTTCCGCTAATACTCTTTCTGACCTCGTTTTCAAATTATCTAATGATATGTTTTCAGACACAAGTCTTTTTCAAGAAGGAACATATCACATAAGTCTTTCTGAGCTTACATCAACGGACATAGATAAAGTCCACACGCTATACATTATAGGTAATGCGGATAATTACTCAAACAGTTGTCTTAATAAGAAAAATATCCAACCAGGCGCATATATTAACAAAACTGGCAGTTTTCTGCTTACAGTCAATTTAAGAGAAACCACAATTCAAACAATACTGAGTTTTTTTGGCTCAAACCTTGAAACTCTCTATGTATGTAATACTTCTCTCTCATGCATATCGCTTGAAGCAGTACAAAACCTTGAAGTATTATTTTTACATAGTAATTCTATGCTTAAAGACATCACATTTCTGGGAGACCTAAAAAAGCTGTGTAGGCTTACTATATCTCACTGCAATAATGTGACCGGACTTCTTGATCTAAAAGGGCTTATTAGTTTGTCTTATCTACGCATTCATGACTGCGAGTGCTTTGTATCACTTCCTGAGATAACACAGATACTTATGCTGGAGAGTATTAATATTACTTCTTGTAATAATATCACTATAATTCCAAAACCTAAGAGCATTGCTAAACAAACAACAATTAACTTAGCTTGGTGTGAAGGATTGATTTCAATACCAGAACTCAGCAATGTCCGGAATCTAACAAAACTTCAGATAACATCTTGCCATAACCTTTCTGAGTTCCCACAAAAGGAAAAACTCGAGAACTTAACTCTCCTAGACATAGAAGACTGTGACAAGTTAACATCCTTGCCAAAATGGGATGTTTTTCCTAACCTTATTGATCTTAATCTATCTAGAAACAACCAAATCACAACGCTGTTTATGGATAAATTAAGCAAAGTATCAACAATCAATCTTTATAATTGCACAAACCTTTCATCGCTATTTGGAATTAATAAACTATCAAAACTTACTATCCTAGACCTATCTTTTTGCCAGAGCTTAATCACAGTACAAGATATTAATAATCTCAATTATCTTAGATGCTTAGATATTTATGGATGTGTTAAGTTAAACAAATTGAATCTTTCAGGATGTGCAAGTTTGATTAATGTGCATGGTTTAAATACTTTATATGGGCTTGAAAAGTTGAATATGAGCAACTGCAGAAGCCTTGGCGAGCTAAATATTAATATGCTGTGGCTTGATCGTTTTGCAAAAACAGGATGCAAGAAAGAATCCCAGCTGATCGAACTAAATCTGTCAGGTTGTACGGGGTTAAAGAAGTTACAGTGCAAAGGTACTAATAATCTGATTGAACTGGATGTTGCAGGGTGTACTCGGCTTTCAAAGTTGCAATGTGAGAATACACAAGCGTTGACCAGAATATCTGGGATAAACTCACTTTCTCACCTTACTCACCTAAAACTGGAAAAGGCAGATTGTATTATCGAATTACCCGGGTTAGATTCACTTACGCAATTGCAAGAGATTATTCTTTTGCAGTGTAGCAGTCTGTTTTCTTTGCCAAATTTGGATAAACTAAGACAGTTGAAAACCATTAATCTTTCAGGCTGTATCAGCTTGAACAAATTGCCAAGTTTAAGTGAACTCACACAACTTACTACTTTGAATCTTTCAAATTGCCATAGGATAGGAAAAATACCGGGATTGGGTAATCTCACGCAGTTAGTAAGAATGAATCTCTCACATTGTTATAGCTTGACTGAACTGTCTGGAATCGAAAACCTTACAAGTATTTCAGAGCTAGGCATTTCAAATTGCAGTAGCCTAAAATCTGTTATAGGGATCGAGAATCTTGTAAAATTGACATCTTTAGACCTTTCGGATTGCTGCAACTTGTCAATTATTCCTACATTGCAAGGATTGTCCAATCTGACCTATTTAAGTATTCGTAATTGCACAAACCTACAAGTTTTACCAGATTTTGAAAACCTATCGAATCTTAGGACACTTGATTTATCGGGTTCTTCTATTTCTTTTATTCCCAACTGCATTTTAAAAATGAATAGTCTCCATGAAATATATTTATGCGATCTTCATTTAAAGGACTTACCTGACTGGTTGACAGAGCTCCCTATTAAATATCACATTGAGCAGGAATCCAAATCTGACCGTTGGCTATACTATGATAATGATAGTGAAAGAAAAACCATCAATGTTTATTTAAATAATACAACTGTTGATGGCGTGGATATGTCCATTTTCTCTCTTCCAAGTAAAATGGTCGATCAGTGGTTACTCGAGAGAAAAAAGTTAAGGACGATTCCGCTCAACGAGATTAAAGTTGTATTTCTGGGTGATGGGGAATCAGGAAAATCCCACACCATCGCACGGTTAATGAATGATGGTGGAGAGCCCATTAACTACACGAATCAATCGACACCAGGTATTACGATTAAAACAAAACAATATGTTTTAAATAGAAGAAATATACAAGTTCATTATTGGGACTTTGGAGGGCAGGAAATACTACACTCTATGCATCGCATTTTTTTAACAAGGCGTACAATGTATGTAGTTCTAATTAATGCGCGAGATGATATACAGAATGAACGCGCCCATTATTGGCTTCACAATGTGAAGAGTTTTGCTCCTGATTCACCAGTTCTCCTAGTAATAAATAAGATCGACCAAAATCCTAATGCATCAGTAGACGAGAATGATCTTCGAGAGAAATATAGTAAGTTGACTAAAATAGTCCGTCTTTCGGCACTCAAGTATACACGAAATCTTTTCAACAAGGAATTTACCGAAGTAATGCTTAGTGAAATATGTAAGACCGGATATTTGGATGTGTCATGGCCTATATCGTGGACGAAGGTCAAGAAAGAACTCGAGCATATGAGCGGCAATTATATTACGGGAAAAGCATATAAAAACATTTGCAAAAAGTACTATGTCAATTCAAACCAGAAAGAGCTGTTGCACTGGTTCAACGATTTGGGTGTTAGTTTTTGCTTCTGTGATGAAGAAGACTACGCGTTGGAAGACTATATTATCCTCCGCCCAGATTGGATAACAAATGCCTTGTACATCATTCTTTTTAATCCGTGTAAAGGTGCTGTGAATGGTCTTCTTCCTCACATATCTATTTATCGGCTTTTAATGAATGCTGGAATAGACAAATCCATTCGTTGTGTTTTTCCACAAGCAGATTACAATCCTAGTGACACTCAATATGTTCTTGGGGTTATGCGAAAATTTCAATTATCTTTCGCTGCCGGAGCGGATCATGAGTTTATTCCCATGTTATGTAAACAGAATTCTGCATTGAATATCCAGCATTTACGAAAAGATCCGAATATTCTTGAATTCAACATGGAGTTTGAATATCTGCCAAATAATGTCCTTCATAGGTTAATGATAGACCGGAGCGTAGAATTGGATATGGAAAATGTGTGGCGAGCAGGTGCCAGATTTCAGGAGCCTGAAACTGGACTCTGTGCGATAGTTACTATAGATGATAACGTGCTACGCTTTTTTATTCAACATATCAATAATATGTTTAGGCCTAACACCTATCTTGCTATGCTAAAAGCAAATGTGGATCGGATATGGAGAAAGATAGGTTTAAATGCCCCAACAAATCAAATAGTCTATAAAATGGACAATAAGCAAGATTTCTTCGATTATGAAGAGTTGAAAATTATGCTGGAAGAGGGAGAAGCCACCGTTTTTTCGAAAATATTTAGAAGAAGGATTCCTATTGAAGCAATAATGAATCAGGCTGCCCCAGATGGGCTCGAGGAAGAAAAAAAGCTTTTACAAGCAATTGTTAAATCTTGCGAGCAAATTCAAAGAGAACCAGAATGCCGTGGCAGCAAGGAAAACAATCGAAATCGCCGTATGCGAGATGCGCTACAAAATTTTGGCTATGATGTTCATGATCAAACACAAATCGGCAGAAGCGCATCTGGTAAAGACGTAGGCGAATTGGATTTGCTTGTGTATAGCGAAGGGAAAAAGCCTTGGACCGTAATTGAATCATTACGAGTATCTGATTTTGCAAAACGAAACTGGAACAGTCATCTGAGTAAGCTTTTAAACAATTACAACCCTCATGGCGTTTCATTCCTGTTTCTTGTTTCTTATTTGGACTGTGAGAAATCAAAATATGATAAATACTGGAAGGAATATCAGACTCATATAAAAAGCTTTGATTCCGGAATCTTTATATTTGAAATTGGATCGTTCAAGAATCATGTTGAGATGCAAACTAATCATTATATAAATATTGCAAGTTCACGATATTTGTGTGGCGACTACTCGCCAACTGTATATCACATCTTTGTGCAGATTGATCCAATAGATGGGCAAAATGAATGAAAAAGAAAAGATGAGTTAATTATTATTAGGTGTAAGTGGTTTGATGCGCCCAAGCGTATACACCGTTCTGAAAAGGAACAGATGTATTAGGACACTAGCTAGGTGGTCTTTAGTGTTTTGCAGGCGGGAGGGCAGGCTTTCCAGGGTGTTGTCCAGACGCTGAATATTACCGTAGAGGTCGGTGCCCAGAGTTGCCGTGTGGCGCAGGCTGCCGATCAGGGTGATCTTGTACTCCCGGCTCAAGGGATCGAAATACAACTCCATAGCGAAGCCCCGATACCGTGATATGCTCCCTCTATGAGAGACAGTGAAAAAAGAAAAACACTGTCATCATAGGGGGAGCATTACTATGTCACAAAAGAAGAAGT
>CACZQX010000382.1 GCA_902783445.1 uncultured Lachnospiraceae bacterium | reverse complement strand
GCAAAGGAAGTAAATGCAGATGTTTCTGCCAAGTGACCATACTTTTGTTGTTTGTGCATATCAGGAGAGTGAATACCTGGAAACGTGTATCCAATCTCTTCGGAATCAAACGGTCAGATCGCAGATTCTTATTTCAACCTCGACACCGAATCCGTATATTGATAATCTTGCAGAGAAGTATGATTTACCTGTTTCAATAAATAGAGGTGAATCCGGAATTGCGGGTGACTGGAACTATGCTCTCTCATGTAGCAATACAGTGCTGGTAACACTCGCACATCAGGATGACATTTATGAACCATTTTATACTGAAGAGATGTTGAGATGTATGAATAAAGCCAAAAAGCCTGTTTTCTTTTCTTCCGGATATGCAGAGCTGCGTGATGACCAAAAAATATATAGCAACAGGCTTCTGAATATCAAAAAGATTTTAAGAGTCCCAATGCGTATGTTTCCGGATAGTATTTTTGCAAGAAGATTGACACTCGCTTTTGGGGATCCGATATGCTGTCCGTCGGTAACTTATGTTTGCAGTATTATGAAACGGCATCCCTTTCGAAGGGGGTTGCTAGCCAGCCTTGATTGGCAGCAATGGGAGGAACTATCAAAAGAAAAAGGAAGTTTTGTTTACAGCAACAAACCTCTTATGTGCCACCGTATTCATGAGAAATCTGAAACAAGCAGAGTTATCAATAAGTATTCTCGTATAAATGAGGATTATCAGATGTATCTGAGATTTTGGCCTGATCCGATTGCAAAAATGCTGGCGAAACTATATTCTTCCAGTGAAAAAAGCAACTCAGTCTAAATACCATAAGGAATAATTATGCGGCATAGTGATTTAAAAATTTATTCGGAAATACAAAAGTTTGGTAGGGTAGAATGGATAGATATAGCACGCGCTTTAGGCATTTATGAAATATATCTTGGGCATTTTGCAACAGATGCTGGAAGAGCATATGAATTTGTATTTAAATATCATGTAGCACTTTTCTTCTTTATTTCTGGATGTATGGATACCTATAATGAAGAAGTCGGTTTATTTGAGTACTTGATAAAGAAGATAAAGACTGTATTAATCCCGTTTTATATATTTGCTGCTACTTCTGTTGTTTTCCAGGCAATCTGCTATGATACGGATTTGTGGGGTGTTATAAAATACATGCTTGAAGTTGCAAAAGGGTGTGTCCGGAACTCTTTTTTCGCTGGATCTCTTTGGTTCCTTTCATGCTTGTTCATTATGGAGATTGCCTTCAGAATATTAAAGTACTTAAAATATAAACCGTTAATTCTTTTGATTTGTGTTGGCATGTATTTTATAAGACCGTTCTTTTCACCTTCAACATATCCATCATTGTATTATAATATAGACAGTTTGTATTATATTGCTTTTTTCGCGCTTGGTTACTTCTTATATCCTTATATGTGCGTATTATTTGAGCATAAAGGCAAAAAAGGAAAGATGATATACATTGTTTTAATGGTTTTTTCATTTCTTTATTCTACTTGTTTATTCTTTGATATCGATCTGCTTGAGAAGCTAATACCTTTTCTGCCCCCGGAGCATAAAATTGCTTCCTTGATAAAAACTTTAATCTTAATTGTTTTTCATTGTTCTTTATCCCGAATGCTCTGCGGTATGAGGTTCCTTCGGGAGATTGGCAGAAACAGTCTGTTTCTATGCGGAAATGAATGGATAGTTAAAAATGTGGTTGTGATTTTGCTTGAATTATTTGGATTGACAATAAGGTTTGCAAATCCCGTCAGCGTTTATCTGTATGTAGCTATACTGATAGGTATTTCAATAAAAGTGTTAATTCCTATTGAAAAAGGGCTGATATACATTATAAAAGCTAACTTAAAAGAAATAGTTCTAATAAGAATAGTATAATTGAATACTAACTCAGGTGAACTTTACTGTATTCTAAAATAAAACTTGGCTTTTGATTCCATTCAAAAGGAAAAGAGATATGGAATTTGCATCTGTTTTTTTTATTTGGGCATTTTTGCCGGTATCTTTGGGGGTCTATTACAGTGCTTGCTGTATCAATAAACTGAAGAGAAGAATATTCATTCAAAATATTATTCTTGTATTTTTCAGTCTGCTTTTTTATTCATGGGGAGGATTTAAAGCTCTTTTCCTTTTTTGTTTACTTATCCTCTTGAATTATATGGCGGCTATTTTAATTGAAAAGACTGATACTGAAGCAAAAAAAGGTTTGAGATGTATCATCTTTGCAGCTTCAATTATCTGTAATATACTCGTTCTTTGTTTTTATAAATATTTTAATATGACGATAACAGTTGTGGATATTTTGAGCCATCACCGGGGAAATGTTATAGATTATATCCGCGATTTAGCAAGGATGGAGGGATCAGCAAGCACAGTTGTTCAACAAATCGGTATACCTCTCGCCCTGTCATTTATTGTTTTTCAGGTTGTTTCTTACCTTGTGGATGTTTATCACTGCAGAACAGCAGCAGAAAAGAGCATTGTAAATTTCGCTTTATACTTGAGTTTCTTCCCTCAATTGGTTCAGGGACCTATTATGCGCTATGCAGAACTTGGATCGCAGATCAGGCATAGAGTCCTGTCGTTTGCTGATTTTGAGAATGGAATAAAACGGTTT
>CACZQX010000381.1 GCA_902783445.1 uncultured Lachnospiraceae bacterium | reverse complement strand
GTCTCTTGATAGTTCGTCTTCCTTAAAGGAGTTGACTGCCATAATTACGCCTCCTTTCTTTGTGCAAATTCAGGTTCTCCGTACTGTGAAACATAAGTCTCATAGTAAAGACCGAATTTGTGAAGTAATTCATCGTGAGTACCGCGCTCTTTAATCTTTCCGTCTTCCAAGACGATGATTTCATCAGCATTCTTAACGGCGCTGATTCTGTGCGCGATAATAATTTTAGTAACGTTTTTAAAGCCCTCAAGGGTCTTTTGGATTTCTCTTTCTGTTTCCATATCCAAAGCGGAAGTGGAGTCATCCATAATTAAAATAGGTGTTTTCTTTGCAAAAGCTCTTGCAATACTGATTCTTTGCTTTTGTCCACCGGATAGTCCCACGCCTCGTTCACCGATTATGGTTTCATATTCATCATCCATCTTCTCGATAAACTCGCTTGCGCAAGCCTTTTTGGATGCTGATTTAATGGTGGGAGCTGTGATGTTCTTTTTATCGCCCATTTTGATGTTTTCAGAAATGGTATCTGAGAACAAGAAAACATCCTGCATGATTAATGACATGCTGCTTCTTAACTGCTTTAAAGAAAGGTCTTTAATGTTTACGCCGTCAAGGTAAATGCCACCGTCCGTAGAATCATAAAGCCTTGTAAGTAAGGATACGATAGAAGTTTTTCCGGCTCCTGTGGCACCCATTATTCCAAGAGTCTTTCCACTCTTTAAATCAAAGCTTATGTCTGAAAGAATTTCATGCATGTCCTCTTTGTGGAAAGAAACATTTTTAAATTCAATGTTTCCCTTTACCTTATCAAGTAAAACGGGAGATTCGGGCTCCACAATTGAGGCTTTCTCGTCATATATCTTTTTGATCTTTTTGTAAGAAGCAATTGCGCTTGCAAAGCTGTTAGTAAGCCATCCAAGCATTTCCATGGGCCAAAGAATGTTTTGTGAGTATGCAACATATGCGGATACTTCACCAAGTGTCATCTTTCCCTTAATAAAGAAAATGCCACCGATTAAAAGAACAAGGAACAATACAACCTTTGAAATAAACTGAAAGAAAGGATAGTACTTTACAAAGGTTTCTGTTTCTTTGATTCCAAGTTCACAATACTTTTCGTTGTGCTCTTTAAACTTCTTTATTTCATGTTTTTCTCTTGCAAATGCTTTTACCGTACGGATTCCCGCAATGTCTTCTTCGGCGGTTGTGTTTAGTACGGCGTTTTCTTCTGAAATATCGTCATAAACTTTATCAAGTTTCTTTTCTAAAACAATGGCTAAGGTTGCGCAAATGGCCATTGCGGTTACAGGAACGATGGCCAAAACCACATTTAGCCTTGCCATGCAATAAACGATGATTATGGTATGCACCGTTACTTCGATAAGTAACATTGTGACATAGGAGAGTGCATCCCATATTCTGTCAATGTCATCCTTTATTCTGGCCATTATTTCGCCTGTGTTGTTTTTGTCAAAGTAGATCGTGTCTAAGTGCGTTACGTGCACAAAAAGATCTCTTCTTAAAAGGCAGGTTATATTAACAGACACATAGTCAAAAATGTATTCTTTAATATACTGAAGGCTGAACCTTCCGACTCCGATGAGAAGAATTCCGATAAGCATAATGTCAAGCTTACTAAAATTCCTTCCAAGTATGACATCGTCAACAATATGACGAGTGATTTGGGGCGATATCATATCAATAGAAACCGAAATCAGCAGGGCAAGAACAGCTGCCACAAAGTGAAAACGATATTTTTTTAAGTAGTCTTTTAGTTTGAATTTGTTAGTAATTTTAATCCCCTCCTAATCATTTTCCGAACAGATTTCTTTGAAAATGCGCAAAAAAACGGCGGTTGATATACAACCGCCGTAAATGCCTAAGTTATGCTGATTTGTTTATACAGTGATACACCGAATAATCAAACAGTTAATACCTGTCCGGAGGTTGAGCTAATGATAGTCTTATTGTTTAAAGTATTAAGTCTCGCCGCGAAAATCATAGTTTTTACCTCCTTTTTTCATATTTGATTTCATCGAGCTAAACCCAAGATATCGCGAATAAAATATATTGTCAACCCCCTTTTTTTGTTCTAAAGTTAAGAAAGAGGGTAAAAACATGATTACTTTATTGGTAAAGCTTTTTGTAAAAAATCCCGAAGATGTAAGAAATCCAAAGGTAAGAGAGCACTACGGAATTGTGTGCGGGGTATTTGGCATATTTTTAAATATCTTGCTATTTTCTTTTAAATACTTTGTGGGCGTAATAAGCGGTTCAATAGCTATTACAGCTGATGCATTTAACAATCTTTCCGATGCAGGATCGTCTCTTGTGTCAATCATCGGATTTAAAATGGCGGGTCAAAAGCCTGACATGAAGCATCCATTC
>CACZQX010000380.1 GCA_902783445.1 uncultured Lachnospiraceae bacterium | reverse complement strand
AAATCTTATAATAACTTCCCTGAAAAGCGTTACGAAATACCAGACCGAATCACCGGAAGCCATTTGCGAAGAAAGTGAAGGGATTCTTGAATATATCGAAGAAAATAAAGCAAGGAACTGACCTCCGAGAGTTCCTACCCATAAAATCAGAAAAATAAACATCGCCAGCAAAGAGAAGCCCAAAGCAATTTCCTTACTCTTGGCTACCTGACCTTCTTTTCTGGCATCTTCCAGTTTCTTGGGTGTGGCTTCTTCGGTTTTCTCTCCGCCGGGGCCTTCTTTGGCGAAAAGTTGAAGATCATAATCCAGCATCCATCAAGCCCTCCACGAAAGAAACAATTCCCTTTTGCATCGCCTTGTATATCAAATCCGATAATTTCGGAAGCAATCCGACGGTTAAAAACAATACACCGAGGCCTGTAAATACTTTAAGCTGAATACCTACAGCAAACATATTCATCTGAGGCGCAACCTTGGCAAGAATACCGAGAATCGCATTAAGAAGCATTATCGTGCAAAATACCGGCATGCATATCTGCAAACCAACCAGCATGTACTGCCCGAGAAATTTAATGAACGATTGTAAAAGTGCATCCCAGTTAAATACTGCTTTGGTTACAGGAATAAGAGTAAAAGTTTCAGCAAGTGCCGATACGAAATATCTGTAAAGTCCGGATAAAACCATTATCATCAAAAACATGTATTGATAATATACGCCGGTAATGGTTGCATCCTGTTTCGTTGCGGGATCAAGCTGATTGGCCATGGCAAAACCCATTTCCATATCGGCAATTCTTCCGGCAAACAAAACAATTGTCTGGCATATATAAGCCGAAAGTCCGAGTAAAAGTCCGACCGCTGCTTCTTTGATAACCAATGTGGCAATTGATAAAAGCGTCTCACCTGATACATAAGCATGCGGCATTGTCGCATAATAAATGAGGATCGATATAAAAAATGAAAATCCTATCTTAACTCTTCCGGGCAAACTCGGTACCGAGAAAAACGGAGCTACAAATACAAAGCACGTTATTCTCGTCATTATAAGCAAAAAATATTCAAGTTCCTCAATCGGAAAAGAATAATCAATCATAATTATGTAAACCTAATTAATGAATGTACAAAGGAATATCATTCCACAATGCGGTCATGAAATTAACCATATTGTTAAGCATCCAATGTCCAAGAATCATAATTGTCAGGAAAATACCCAGAATCTTCGGAACAAAAGTCAAAGTCTGTTCCTGAATACTCGTTACGGTCTGAAATACAGATACGGTAAGACCGATAATAAGAGAAACAAGTAAAGCAGGCGCTGCAGTAATTATGATGCAATAAAGCGCGTCTCTTGCAATTGTAATGACACTATCGACATTCATACTTTTTCTCCTTATTCCGTAAATCAAAAATATATCAAGTTAGCCAAATATCATGAAATCCAATAACCTAAACTAAACCATCAAAAAGGCTAATAGAATGATTTAACCAGGTTAACTATTACAAGGTTCCAGCCGTCTGCAAGAACAAACAAAAGTATTTTGAACGGCATAGAAATCGTAGTCGGCGGCAGCATCATCATACCCATACTCATAAGGATTGAAGATACTACCATGTCTATAACGATGAACGGTATATAAATCATAAAACCGATAATAAACGATGTTCTTAGTTCAGATAAAACAAACGAAGGAATAAGAACTGTTGTGGGAACTGCTTCAGGATCGCTTCCGTCCCATTCAAGGTTAGCAATTTCCATAAATGTCGCAACATCTCTCGCCTGCGTCTGTCCGTACATAAATTCACGAAGAGGAACCATTCCGATTTCAAGAGCCTCTTTGGCATCGAGTTCTCCCGCATCAAAAGGTTTGATGGCTTCTTCGTTGATTCTGGTAAAAATGGGAGCCATTATAAAAATGGTCAGAAAAATGGCAAGACCAATAAGCACCTGGTTGGGAGGTGCGGTCTGAGTACCAAGAGCTGTACGTGTAAAATGAAGTACAATGATTATTCTCGTAAAGCTTGTAAGCATTATAAGCATTGCGGGAATAAAAGAAATAAAAGTAAGAATTAAAAGAATTCTTAAAGATCCGTTAAGTTCGCCGTTACCGGATTCGAAATTAACGCTGAATGTTGAATTGGGGCTGTCGGCATTAAGTTCATCTTCCAAATCATTGGTTATCGCAGAAGTAATGGAGTCAGTCAAATCATCGACATTATCCAACCCCGATGCTTTAGCTTTTATAGGTGTCATATACAACAATATGCCTGCCAAAGCAAGCAGGCATAAAGTAAACACAATTTTAAAAGATACGCTATGATTCTTCATATCAATCGCCTATTTCTTAAGTTTAAAATTTTTTGCATTTTCAAGCATACTCTTAAAATCCAACCCCTCCGAGTTTTGCGATTCATCAAAGGTTAAATTCTCATCATTGAGTTCGCAAAGCATCGTAACGTTGTCTTTACCTATACCGACGGCAAAAGTCTTATCTCCGATTCTGACAATCTGAATGTATTTGTTGTTGGCAATTTTAAATGTTTCGAGTACTTTGATATTGCCGGACATCATTTTGGTTTTCTGATAGCCGGCAACGAATTTGGTTGTAAAAGCACACATTAAAAGCACAACTATGAATAATACAAAAACCGTCAGGAATTGAACGAAACTTCCGGCAGATGAATTATTTAGTGCCAATAACATATTTAACCAACTACTTTCTTAACTGCCTCCAACACTCTGTCAGGCTGGAAAGGTTTAACGATAAAGTCCTTGGCACCGGCCTGGATAGACTCGATAACCATCGCCTGCTGACCCATAGCCGAACACATGATAACAAGCGCTGAAGGATCATTCTCCTTT
>CACZQX010000379.1 GCA_902783445.1 uncultured Lachnospiraceae bacterium | reverse complement strand
GGAGATATTTTGGGAGCACAGTACGAATTCGAAAGACCGATGAATCTGGATTGGAAGAACGTGCCGCTTATAGCAACGGACAGAGCCAAATTTACGGATGATACGGTAATGACCCTAGCGATAAAGAAAGCAATATTGGACAATGCGGACCTTGTGAAAACAATGGTGGAAATAGGTCGCAAGTATCCTAACAGTGGTTATGGCGGAAGATTCAGAAGCTGGGTTATGGGAGAATTTCATAACCCTTACAATAGCTGGGGAAACGGCTCGGCGATGAGAGTGGCATTTGTGGGTGAATACTTTGACGATTACAAAGAAATGCAGGAAATGGCGACAAAAACCGCGGAAATTTCCCACAACCATCCGGAAGGAATAAAAGGTGCCGTGGTGACAGCAACATGCATATGGATGGCAAAACACGGCAAGACAAAAGAAGAAATATATGATTATGTCCTGTCGGAGTATCCGAAGGAAGATTACGAGTACAGCATAGGCTATAGCCTGGATGAAATAAGACCGCGCTACATATGGAGCGAAAGCTGTCAGGACAGCGTGCCTGCGGCAATGAGATGCTTCTACGAAAGCAGTGACTACGATACATTCATCCGAAACGTCTACAGCCTGGATTGCGACAGCGACACCTTCGGCGCAATCGCAGGAGGCGTGGCGGAAGAGTATTACGGCGGATTCGGGGATGTAGATGCGGATGGAATAATAAAGCTATATTTGGATAAGGATTTGTATGAGATATTGGAAAGATAAGCCAATTGGAAAATAGTAAGGGGTGATTGTAATGTCTCAAAATAAGATTAATTCTGAAGAAATCAAAAGTTTAGTGAGAAGTATAAAGTTTTATATAGGCAACTATTTGGCAGGCTATGAGGAATATGAAATAAAGAAAACGGAAGACGGCGCAGAGGTTAAAGTGATGGGGACTACCTGTTGGAACACGCTGCCGAAAGTGTATCATATAGGCAATAGAAGGTGGCAGAACTTAGTAAGCAAACTATACGACAAAATCCATGTGGATGAGTGGAAAAAGAATTATAAGCCGGAAGGAATGATTATGGATGGCGATTATTGGTGCCTGGAAATAAGACTGACAAACAGAAGGAGACGCATCTACCATGGCGACAACGAATTTCCACCGAATTGGAAAGAGTTTATGGCCATATTTAGAGGATTTCGTCCAAAACGCAAGGATGCTTTATTATGATGAAATAAGACCAAGTTTCGGTTGATATAAGTTACCTCCTTTCGTGAAAATCCCGGAAGAATATTTCGGGATTTTTGCTGTTATATTTAATGCGAGAAGGCCGTGTTTGTGGTAAAATATAAGCAGTATTATCGTGAGAAAATAAGGTGTTATGGTGTGGTAGATATGACTAACTATGATGAATTACGTGCAGGTATGGAAACAGCATTTATTGACGGCTCTGTAGCATCGTCTTTGTTATACAAGCCGCAGTTTGTTTCCAACGATTACAAAAAGGGGAAGAAAGTTATCTCATCCATTGAGGATGAGCTCTTGGCTTGCGAATCGTTTCAAATAAGCGTAGCTTTTATCACAATGGGCGGAATCACGCCACTACTCCTAACATTAAAGGAACTTGAACGAAAAAACATAAAAGGTGAAATCCTGACGACAAATTACTTGAATTTCACTGCCCCAGAGGCATTAAAGAAATTAAATGAATTATCAAATATAACGTTGAAAATGTTTGATGTGGAAAAGGCAGGAGAAGCGTTTCACACAAAAGGTTATATTTTTAAAAAGGATGAAATATATAGGATAATAATCGGTAGTTCCAACATGACTAAAACTGCTTTAACCAGCAATCGTGAATGGAACACAAAGATTATTTCAACAGAAAAAGGTGAGATGGCAAAGGCGATTGTAGACGAGTTTAATGAACTATGGAATTCGCCATATGCCCTTTCTTTTGATGAATTCTATGAAGAATACAAAGAGAAGTATCAGATAATAAAGCACCAGAGGGAGATTGCAAGTAAAGAGGAAGTAACAAAACTTGAGAAGTACAAGTTACAGCCAAACAGCATGCAGGTTGGTTTTATAAATAATTTGAAGAAAATCCTTGATGCCGGCGAGTCCAGAGCACTTTTGATTTCTGCAACAGGTACGGGAAAGACATATGCATCAGCCTTTGCTATGCGCGAGCTTGGGTTTAAGAGAGTGCTCTTCTTAGTGCATCGCGGTCAGCTTGCTGTGCAGACAATGAAATCTTACAAGAATGTTATGTCAACCGACGTGACGATGGGACTTGTTGGTGCCGGTAATAGCGAATATGACAAAGACTATGTTTTTGCAACGGTGCAGACTTTGAGCAGGGATGAACATCTTAATCAATATGATGAAAGTGCATTTGATTGTATCGTTGTCGACGAAGCACATCATGTACCGGCAGAAACATTCCAAAAAATTATTAATCATTTTAAACCAAAGCTTTTGCTTGGTATGACGGCAACACCGGATAAACGTGATGACAATGTTGAGGGCCGTAATGTATATGAAAATTTCAATCATCAGATAGCTTATGAGATTCGTTTACAGCAAGCAATGGAGGAAAATTTACTGTGTCCGTTCCATTACTTCGGAATTACAGATATTTCTGTAATAGATGATAATAAAAAGCTTGATTTTTCTATGCTTTGCAGTGATGAAAGAATCAAACATATTATCAAGCAGGCAAATTATTACGGATACAGCGGAGATAGGGTAAAAGGTTTAATATTTTGTAGGAACATTGAGGAATCAGAAGAACTGTCAAAGAAGTTTAACGAGATAATTAATCCGGATACAGGCAGAAAATATCGTACAATTGCGCTAAATGGCAAG
>CACZQX010000378.1 GCA_902783445.1 uncultured Lachnospiraceae bacterium | reverse complement strand
TGCCTGCGTGTTTTAACCTCTACTACATTAACCATTTTACCTTTACCTTCTCGAATTCTCATTGTATAATTAATGTATCATAAATACCGATAATCTTCAAATATGAAGAGGTTTACATAATACTGGAAAATCAAGGGGTAACTAAAACAAATGAATAATTCGGATAATTATTTTGAGAAAATGATTACAGATGAAGATAGGGAACTTATTCCTTATTTGGAAACAATTCCCGCTTTATTGGAAAAATGCTCAAAGGACTACAAGGATAAAAGGGCAATATCCGATGACAAACAGTCTTTGACATATCTTGAACTTTTGGAAAACGTCAAAAAAAGAATCAATTTGCTTGAAAGAAGAAATATAGGGCAGGGCGCTCATGTGGCGGTGATATGTCGCAATAATGCAGATGCCATGTGTTGGTTGCTTGCAATTCCTTCCTCGGGAAGGGTGCTGATGATGCTGCCGTGCGGTTTGACAGCCGAAATGCTTGAAACAATCGTGGATTTTTATGATATTGAGGCGCTGATTGCCGAAAGCTGCTTTACAGCATTAACAAACAATTTGAATATTCCCGTAATTGACGCAGCCGATTGCAGCGATGAACTTTCAGACTTTGGGGATGTGAAAAAAGACACAACTGCGGCAATTTATCTTACCGGCGGAAGCACAGGTCGGCCAAAAGGCGTGGTATTAAGCCACGGAGCACTTATGCGAGGAGCAAAAAACGGAATATATAAACCAAGCGCAGAGGTGTTTGATAACATAAGCATTGTAATGCTGCCGCTTTCACACATATTCGGGACGGTAACGGCTTTTTTGTCCTGTCTTTACACGGGAAGCCAGATATACGGATGCAAGGATGTAAAAAGCGGGATTACAATGATTCCGAGGATAAAGCCAACACTTTTGGTGCTTGTTCCCGGGATTGTTGAGATTATATTAAATCTGGCAAAGCTTAAAGGAGCGGAATTTTTGGGAGACTTAAGGACCATTCAATGCGGCGGAGCTCCCGTTCCCAAAAGGCTTATAAAAGAGGCAAAGAAATATAATATAAATTTGTATCCGGGATACGGTATGACGGAGGGCGCAAACCTAACAAGCGCAAATGTCGACTTGGAAACAAAGCCCCATTCCATGGGAAAAATTTATCCTTTGCAGGAAGCAAAAATCGTGGAGGGAGAGCTGTGGATAAGAGGGGACAATCTTATGAAAGGCTATTACAAGGACCCGGAAGCTACAAAAAAAGTACTTACAAAAGACGGCTGGTTCAAAACAGGGGATCTTGCTTCTTTTGATGAAGAGGGCTTTATCACCATCATCGGACGAAAAGATAATCTGATTATTCTTCCGAGCGGCGAAAACATAAGCCCTGAAGAGCTGGAGGATATCTTTAACCGGAGCGATTTGATACAAGATTGTTTGGTTAAAGAAAGCCTTGTAAACAATCAAAGCGTACTATCAATCGAAATCCTGCCACTTGCAAATATTTTGGCGCAAAATACATGGGATGAAGTTGTAGACTTGGTTATGGATGAAGTTAAGAAAATAAACGAAACTCTTCCGGATTTCAAACAAATAAACAATGTTGTTGTCCGCAAAGAAGATTTTAAGCGTACGCCGGCTTTAAAGATAGACCGTTTGAAAGAAAAATAAGATTGGAGCACAAAGATGGAAGAAATACTGAAAGAGCTTATAGAGCTGATAAATCGGGCCTTGCCCGAAATAGATACGTCAAATGTAACAATGAAAAGCGATTTGAGAACGGATCTTTCCATAACATCTTTTAACTTTATATTGCTTTCCATTACTATCGAAGATAAGTTTAAAATACAAATAGAAGAAGACTTTGAACCAAAAAGCGTTGAAGATGTATGCGCTTACATCATGAAAAAGGTTTAGGAGTTATATATTTATGGGAACAGTTGAAGTAAATGGGTTTGCTGCTCGGAAAGCTAAAAAATTAATTGTTGACACGACAAGTATAGTATGGTAACATTCTATCAAATTTAATAACTTAAACCGATGAAGCGGAGATAACGGCAATGATGCCTTTACAGAGAGTTCGGGTGGCTGAGAACCGAATGAGAAACAAGTTGTCAAATGGACCGCCGAGGGTGCAGTCAAATGTATTATTTACAGAGTATTCTGCAACGTAAGACTCGCGTCAGAAGTCATGGATATGATGGTATCCAATAAGCGCATAGTTACTATGAATTCAAGGTGGCACCGCGGATAAAGATAATATTCGTCCTTGACAGAAGTAAAATTCTGTCAAGGACGTTCTTATTTTAAGGAGAAAATAGCATGAAAATTTACCCATCAATCGAAGAAATCAAAAGAATCGCATCATTGGGCGAATACAAAGTCGTTCCTGTAAGTACGGAAATTTTATCGGATTTTATTACCCCCATCGAGCTTATGAGAAAGCTTAAAAATGTTTCGAGCCACGCATATATGCTTGAATCGGCCGTGGCGGATGACAAATGGGGACGTTATACATTCATGGGCTTTGATCCCAAGATGGAAATTACCTGCATAGACGGGGAAATGAAGGCGGGAAATGTGAGAATTATAACAGACAATCCTTCGGAAGTTTTAAGACAGATTTTATCCGATTACAAGAGCCCTAAGTTAAAAGGTCTTCCTTCTTTTACCGGCGGCTTGGTGGGTTACTTCTCCTACGACTATTTGGGCTACTCCGAAGCCAGAGTAAGATGCAAAGTAGAAGATACTGAAAAGTTTAAAGATGTGGATTTGATGCTTTTTGATAAGGTTATTGCCTTTGATAACTTAAAGCAAAAGATAGTTTTAATCGTAAATATGAGCCTTGAGGATATAGAGGTTAATTACAACAATGCAAGATTCGAGCTTGAAAAGCTTGTGGATTTAATAAAAAACGGAGCAAAGCTTGAAGAAAAGCCGGGTAAGCTCCTTGAAGAACCAAAGCCTTTGTTTGATAAGGCTCGCTATTGCAACATGGTTAACAAGGCTAAGAACTATATCAAAGAGGGAGATATCTTCCAGATAGTTTTATCAAATCGCTTAAGTGCAAACTTTGAAGGAAGCCTACTTGATACTTACAGAGCGCTTCGCGCCACAAATCCATCTCCGTATATGTTTTATTTTGCGGGAACGGATGTGGAAGTTGCGGGTGCGTCACCGGAAACACTTGTTAAGCTTGAAAACGGCGAACTTCACACATTTCCTCTTGCAGGCACAAGACCGAGAGGCAAGACGGAAGAAGAAGACAAGCAATTGGAGGCAGAACTTCTTGCGGATGAAAAAGAACTGGCCGAGCACAATATGTTGGTGGATCTTGGACGAAACGATCTTGGAAAAATCAGCAAATTCGGAAGTGTGGAAGTGGAAAAACTTCATTCTATCGAGCGCTTTTCACATGTAATGCATATAGGTTCTACGGTAAGGGGCGAGATTGATGAAAGATACGATGCCTTGGATGCCATTGAGGCGGTACTTCCTGCGGGAACCTTGTCGGGAGCTCCGAAAATCAGAGCTTGCGAGCTTATAGGAGAATTGGAAAACAACAAAAGAGGAATCTACGGCGGTGCCATTGGATATGTTGATTTTACGGGAAATATGGACACCTGCATAGCTATAAGAATTGCTTACAAGAAAAACGGCAAAGTCTTTGTAAGAAGCGGCGCGGGAATTGTTGCGGATTCTGTGCCGGAAAAAGAATACGAAGAGTGCATAAACAAGGCAAAGGCCGTTGTTAACGCCCTTCAGGCAAAGGAGGATTAAATATGCTTTTACTTATAGATAATTACGACAGCTTTTCATATAACCTCTATCAATACATTGGCGAAATAACGCCGGATATTAAGGTTATAAGAAACGATGAAATGACGGTTGATGAAATTGAAGCATTAAATCCCGAAAGAATAATAATATCTCCCGGACCCGGACGTCCGGAAAATGCGGGGATTATCATAGAACTTGTTAAAAAGCTTGGGGGCAAAATACCGATTCTTGGTGTATGCCTTGGGCATCAGGCAATATGTGCGGCTTACGGCGCAAAGATAACATATGCGAAAGAACTTATGCACGGCAAACAATCGGAAGTTGAATTTGCGCCGGATTGCAAGCTGTTTAAGGAGTGTCCTAAGGTCGCAAAAGTAGCCAGATACCATTCTCTTGCAGCGGATGCAGCCACGATGCCCAAAGAACTTAAAGTTGTGGCCACTACAAGAGACGGCGAAATTATGGCGGTTAAGCATAAAGATTATGAGGTTTACGGAGTGCAGTTTCATCCGGAATCCATAATGACGGCGGACGGCAAGCAGATGCTTAAGAATTTTATCTTGTAATTTATCTAAAACAAACAAAAACTTTTCAATTATTTTAGGGCTGTAACATGCGGGGAAGAGCAGCTTGTGGCGGAAAGGAAAAGTCAGGTAATTAAAATGATTAAAGAAGCAATTGAAAAAATAGTCAGAAAAGAAGATTTAACATACGACGAAGCTTATGCCGTTATGAACGAGATAATGAGCGGGGAAACTTCCGCTACACAAAATGCGGCATTTCTTGCGGCACTTTCAACCAAGAGCGCAAAAGCGGAAACAACCGATGAAATAACGGGCTGTGCCGCTGCTATGCGAGACCACTCCACAAAAGTGGATACGGGCCTGGAGGTTACGGAAATAGTGGGAACAGGCGGAGACAATGCCAACAGCTTTAATATTTCCACAACGGCGGCAATTGTGTGCGCGGCAGCAGGTCTAAAGGTTGCAAAACACGGAAACCGCGCCGCATCCTCAAAATGCGGAACCGCGGATTGCTTGGAGGCCTTGGGTGTGAATATTGATCAAAGCCCGGAAAAATGCATAGAGCTTTTGGAAAAGGTGGGCATCTGCTTCTTCTTTGCTCAAAAATACCATACATCCATGAAATACGTGGG
>CACZQX010000377.1 GCA_902783445.1 uncultured Lachnospiraceae bacterium | reverse complement strand
AAATAATTTGTGATTGATGTTTTTAAAAGATGTGATTATTTTCCCCATCATCTTAGACACTTAACCCCGCAAAAAATAAATGACTAATAAAAATGTTGTTTAAATAAGAATCCCCTCAAAGTGATCAATTTCATGTTGGATAATCTGTGCCACAAAATCCGTATACTTAGCATGTTGCGGCTTGAAGTTTTGGTCAAGATAATCCACTTCTATTTCCTTGTATCTGATGCAAGGACGTACACCTTGCAAAGAAAGGCAGCTTTCCTCGGTTTTATACTTGCCGCTTTTCTTTGTAATAACAGGATTAATCATAGGGAAAGCAAATGGGCCTGCTGCCACTACGATGATGCGTTTCTTAACACCAATCATGTTCGCCGCCATTCCCACGCAATGTTCTCTATTAGCTTTTAATGTATCCAGTAAATCCACAATAACCTGCTTGTCAGCTTCCGATGCCGGTTCTGACTTTTGTTGCAGGAAGATGGGGGCTTTGACTATTTGTTTAATCATAATAATGTCTCCGAAAATTCTTTTATCCTCTTATTCCTTTTATCAAGAAACACAAATTCTTTATTAATAAACTCAAAATACTCGTCTAAAGTTTTAGGCAATCCATCTTCCTTAAACTCAGCATTTCCAACCCAAATATCAACCTTTGAATAATCGGATGATACACAATCCTGCAAAAAGAAAAAATCAACGTATCCCTTAAAATCTACAAATAGGTCAAAGAATTCTTTGTCCTTTAGTATTGTGTCATATAAAGGACTATTCTCACCATTATAGTATCTTCTTATACATTCAAGGGTCAAATCCCAGCGGTCCGAAATGAGCCTGTTGGTGCCACGATTTTGATTCATACTGTTTTGGTGCTTAGGAAAAATTATCATTCCACCAATGGTATAAGATTTACGAATCATATCTTCATAATAGCTTTTGTAATCGCCGACACTCTCCATAACCTTTTCAATCATGTACTTATATTTTATATAGCGAAAGCCCACAATAATTGCATCACTGCCAAATCTAAAATCTTTCCAAGTCAGATACTTGTAGGAATCAGGATTAGCCTTAAGTTCCATAAATTCTCCATTAGGAAGTTCTCTACTCCAGAGAATTCTATGATATTCCTTAAGAGTTGCACTAACGCTATCAGGATCAGAACCGCCTTCACCAAGGCCTTCTTTTCTGTCCCAAAACCCTTCCCAATAACCTTCAGAATCGGTTGTAAAATCAAAATTTATATCAATCATTAGCAACATCCTGTTTACACTTTAAACCTTCAACAAAGTTTTCTTCATTTTCATGCATTTTATCAACAAACTCATCATAAGTAGCGGCATCTTTTGGAATGTACAATCCATGCTTAACCAAGCAAATATCGTTCCTTTCGGACACATTATTTTCAAATGACAAGCCTCTGTTCAGCCAAAAAGTTTCGTCATCTTTTCTTTCGGACTCCGGATAAAAATAAAATGCTTTCTTTGCTTCAAATCTAAGCATATATGCTAAAACCTGAAGATAGTCTTTACCATGTATATTCTTTTCCGGTTTATACTTCGCATCCGCAATAATCCTATTATCAATACTCCTACCAATAAAGTCCGGATAAATAAGCCCCGCTCTGTTAGAATTACAATTAAATAACCATTGAGCACCTTTGCCGCCTTTATTCATCGGATGATAGAACCGGTCTTTTACAAGCAAATTAACATACTCTTCCCAAAGCCATGCGCCATCGAATAAAATGCCATATAGCTTTTGAGATCCAATGCCAAGCTGGTGTTTCTCATGTTGAAGAATAAGAATACATAAGCGTTGTAAAGCTCTGTATTCATGATAATAGGCATGTCTCACAGTATTCTTTTTATTATCAGTCAACACTTTTTTTAGATTCTTTGAAGCAAATGTAGGTGTAGCCTCGTAAATAAGCTTAACTTCATCCTTAACAGCTACCAATAAATTTCGTCCGTGAGGTTTACCTTTTATATACTCAATTGTGTGTCGAATCAATTGTGTAAGATAATTATCATATGCGTGTTCTCTTTTGCTATAGGCAATATTTCCAACAAAGGGAATGTTTTTTCTTATATGTCTCTCAACATCAATTGTTCCTTTAACATTTCCGTCATTATAATCCTTGCGAGTATACATTTTAAAAACGCCTTTTCTTAAAGCAGCTTTAAGGTACGACGGAAACAGAAACATCAATAACATAAACATTTTGTCGTTATGGGCAGCATTGGATTCCAGATTTAATATATTTGGAAAATTCATTACTTTTTCAAGAAGGAACTGAAAGAAAAAATCATTATTTTCTCTACTAAATCTCGACTTAATAACCAGTCGTTCTTCACCATAGCCCAGAAAGCCCATAACATTTGATGAGTAATATGCATCGTTTATTTTTTGTAAAATAAATTGGTCTCCCGTAACATCTTCTGATTCTTTTACTTGCGCCGGAAATACAAATACTCCTTCCTTGGCAAGTTGAACCAATGTTTTATCAGAAAGAGCCGAAACCAGTGAAGGAACAACACTTAACTCATCTTTTGTTATTCGGCTATTGTCCTTAATTATCGCCGGCGCTTTCATACTCTTCACCTGCACTTAATGATGGTTTGCCGAAATAAGCATTTTCAAAGCTTTTCATGATGTTTTCCTCATCATTCATACCCGATATGTAATCCGCCAAAAGAGGTTGCAACGAATCAGTCCATAATTCATCAACGCTCATAGATTTAAGTTTCAAGAAATATGATGCACCAATTTGATAGTTTTCATTAAGGTCATCAACATTTACGATTGCTTGATTAAGTCTCGTCATTCTATCAATAGCATCCTGCTTCATTTCTTCGTCGTCCAAATTATCAAGCATTTCCATGTTGTCATTTGCCTTGACTTCAACAAATCTAAATCTTCTTCTCATTGCAAAATCAAAACTATCTACCGATCTGTCTATGTCGTTCATGGTGCCGATAATATAAACATTTTCCGGAATGTAGAACTTTTCTTTAGGGTCGTCATGCATATTCGAATACTGTGTAGAAACCGCGCCCTTTTCTCCTCTATAACCGGGATCTATTGAGAAGAAAAGCTCTCCGAGAATCTTTGATATTTCGCCACGGTTAATCTCATCAATTATAAATATATACTTTTTCAGTTCTACAGTTTTAACATTAGCTTTATTAACCTCTGACTTATGTTTTACAATTTCCTTGTAGATTGCCAAATCGTATGAATAGCCTTGAGTAGCAAATTGCTTTCCAAAGAATTTGGTAATATCGCTAACCTTATCAAATTCCATTCCTGATTCCAGCATTTTTCTAATTTCACTTAAGTTAAGCTTTAACGTATTTGCTATCTCATTTCCCGGAATTTGTATGTAAATATGATTGTCATCAACGTCATTGATAGTAAACTTGTTGTTTCTAACAGTTGAAAACTCAGTTTCATCAAATTCTATGCTTTCAAAGAATTCTTCCAAGGCTTCATTTGCTGACTGCTCTTGAATAACTGCATCTTGTGATTTCTTCGAATCCTCGTAGTTTTTCCTTGCCTTTGCAACAAAGCTTTTAAAAATTCCATCCTGAAGCTCAAAACCCATACTTCCGTCAGCATTCATTTTAGGACGTAATCCTTCTACAAAATCTGAGTAATCATAGTTCGGATGAAATTGAACAAACTCAACCTGTTCCTTTTCCTCATCTGTTAGTTCTTCATAATCCTCTTTGAAGCCATCACTGATTATGTCTGTCGCTATTTCATGCGCAAGATAGGATTTACCTGTACCCGGTGCTCCGCGAAGGATAATATTCTTTGAACGAAGGAGAGTCACCGAAAGCGGGTTAAGTTCACCTTTTTTCTGCTCGGTTTGCTCCTCCAATTCTTTTTCAATATCACTTTTTACATTTTCATCTTCAAGCTTGTCACGATATACAAGCACGAACTTGTCACCCGAATTACCGAAACGTTTTAAACATTCTTGAACAAAATAAATCGTTGAGAAAATATTCCATGCATAAATAACAAACTTATATCCATTATCGGATGTATAAACCATATGCTCTCGTGATTTATTGTTTCTCGCTTTTTGTAACTCCTCAAGTGTTGAAAAAATACCTCTTAACATATTTGAAGAAGGCTTATATTGGCATATCGGAAACTGCTCTCTATCATTTGGCGACAAAGAAGCAATTTGCTTTTCATAAATCTGAAATGCAAGCTTGGGCAATGTTTGATTGCTTTTTCTTTTTTCCGATCTAATGTATTGTCTTTTTATTGTTGTGCCGTCAGCACCCAAAAAATAGCAATCAAGTGGTTTGTAGTTATCGCCAAGCGAAAGATTGTCCATCGTAAAACGTTCATCCGTAGATGTAACACTTTCAGCAGTAATCGTAAGTTCAAATCTTTCCTGTTTTGTCGCAATATTATATCCCAATCCTTCAAGGAAATTTTTTGCTTCAACCGCATTGAAGCCATTAACATCAATATCTACGCCATTTGCAATATGATCCGCAACCGCAACAAGGTACTTTGGCGGATACTTTTTCCCATCAGAATTAACCAGCTCGTACATTGTACTTTTATTCTGCGTCGGAACTCCGTTTTCATCGATATACTTCATTGCATCTAATATGTTTTGCTCTGTTATTTTTGGAATTGCCATTGTAAAACCCTTTCTTTTATTTGCAATCATTAAAGTCGAATTTCTGATTCTATATATTCTCTTTTAGCTTCGCTTGCATATATTTCACTAATTCTTCTTAATACCACTGCAGTATGAGGATAATCTATTTCTATGCTGCTTGCATACTTACTAAATTCTTTCGCCTTTTTAATCATATCCTGCCCATCAGAAATATATCTCATTTGATGAAGATTATCATAATAACCTGCCACTTCATAGTCTAACTCTTTATCATCTAATACCTCGAGAATTTCCCTAACAACTTCATGCGGAAAGAATCCATCTTCTCCAAATTTACTTTTACCTAATATTCTTCCAACAAAAGTATAATCAAAATCATTTTCTATTTTCCCAAGTTGAATAACAAAGTTTTCAAATTCCCTATAATTACTATAAGCTTTTTGCGGTAACTCATAAGCATTCACAAACATAAAGCGTTCCAAACTACTATTAGCAATATCTCGAATCAATCCCGGATTATCATAATATAGTATTCTTATGCATTCGGGATAACTGTACACCTCATATTTTTTACATATAGCTAAGCATAAATTTGCCCATTCTTCAGAATAGAACACATCATCAATATTTTCGATTATACTTAAAAGTTGGTCACGTTTTAATCTTCCATCATTAACATCATGATCCTTTAAACTATTAAAAACTTCAAAAGCTGTACTAATATAATCCTCTGGTTTTTCTTTTGTCTTTAGATATAAAAAAGATATCAAACCCATTGGATTGTATTGTAAAATATTATTATATTCATCCGAAGAGAAAACACGCATTTCTTTATTACCCCAAAAAAGTTTCTTTTCGTCTTCGTTTAAATATGTTAACAACTCTCTATTGCTTAGTTTTTTAATCAACTCATCATTTTTTTCTAAATTCAATATAAACTTTCCAGAATATTTTACATCATACTCATCCAACAATCCTGAAAGCGTGCTAATTTTATTCAACTCAACAAGTAGCATAGCAGTTTTTTCAAACTGTCTCTTTGGAATAACTTCGCTAAGAATGTACCCCCACCTTACGGAATCACTGATATTTCTTAATATAATATCGATTGCTTCAAATTTTTTTTGTGTGTAAATTTTTCTAAAGACTCTTTTTCTATATTTAAAAACTTCACCATCATGTTTGTTAAAATCATCTGCACTTTCCAATAATTCTAGCGCCGGACAATCATTTGCATCTCTAAACACCCATAAATAACTTTTCAGTTCGTCATCAAAAGTAGTTTTTTTAACCCAATAGTTAAGTGCTTCAAGATAATCATATTGCTGCTTACGTTCAAATCGCTTTATGTCAAAGATTCGATTTCTCAAAAAGAAGTTAATTCTATTTACGCTATCAAAATCAGTCATTGCGATGTCAAATTTATCTGCATATTCAACTAAAACCTCGCACCGCATCATCTCGTATTCTCGAATTAATAAATATATGTATTCACCGTTTTTTCTTTGTATTGCTATTTCAAATAATTTCTTAATAATCCTTTCTCTTGTATCGAAATAGTCTTTTATTGAAACAGCATCTCCTTTTTTTCTTTTTTGTCCTAATCTTGAGCACACATAATAGCTGTCTTTTGTTATAAGCTTAATCACAAGTTTAAAGCTTTTTTCTTCATTTTCATTAAGAAAATAATTAACAAGCTTTTCTTTTTGTACAATTGTCGCTGAGCCATCACTCTTCCATAAACACAACGCCGAAATCAATGATTCTTGTGGACAATTGCTATAGTAATAGTTTCTTTCAATACCACAAAGTTTAAACAACAATTTGCATGCATCTGTAATTGTCTCCTCATACTTGGTCAATTCATCAATTGCATCCAAAACCACGCAATAATCGTTTTCACTATAAATATCATAATCAATAAATGATTTTTTAATTAACCCTTTTTCATTTTTCTGATCCTCGTTTAAAAAATCCATAACCACTCTTGGTCTAGCTTCTGCAAGCATTGAAAGATTTTCCAATATGTAATCACCAAATGGTTTAACATAAGAAAGCGAGAGTATCTCTTTTATTGCATTATCAATCTTACCTTCAACATCCTGCTCATATGAATAATAAACATAATTCCAAATTAAATATCTTGTTACAGTTTTTAGTTCATAAAAATTTCTCCCGTTAAAATCATTATTAATTGATTGCACTGATAGCTCTTTGATAAGCTTTAACAACAAATCAAAATGGTATTCTGACGGATTCAATCCCAAAACTGCCCACGCTTCTTCGTAATTTACAATCACATAATTATTACAAACAATCTTTAAAGGAGAATCTTCAATTCGCAATAATTCATGATATATTTTTTCGATGTCAGAAAAAGACCCGCCTGACAGTTTTTCGACTATTTCCTTATCCTTATCTTTATTAATTGTTCTTAATAATACTAAAGGAGCAAGTGCATCAACGGATTCTTTTTTCGCCCAATCTGGCTGTTGCTCCACAATGTTTCCCGGTTTTCTTCGTATAAGGGCACGCAAATTACAATGCGTAAAAGCAAAAATATCCGATATTTCGCTTTGCTGAACTCCCATCTTTCTTAATGCTTCTTCATACACACTTTTTTTGAGGCTAGACAACTCAATAGCATTTTTTATACTTGTTGCCTCATTATTTAAGCAAATAATAACTCTATTATTATTATTTGAAAGATAACCTTCAAAGCTGAAATTTAATACAAATAGCTGATTTTCTGTAATTCTCATCAAATCGGACAATGTTTCCTCATTTTCAACAACTATAGCATGTTTCATATAGTTTTCATTATCTTTTAATTCAGCTAATACAAAACCTATAGCATCAATACGAGTATCTGCTTTAACAAAAATATTATCAGAGGTTTTTTCTAATTTCTCTCTAAATAATTCGGATTCTTCTTTTCTCCCTCCTGTAAACATTTCTGTTACAAACCGTGGTTCTGTCATTTTGGAAAGTTTATCCCACGCTTTTAAAACGGTAGAAAATTTATATTCACATGTAGTATCTATTTTACCCAAAAGCCATGCGCAAACAGATGGACATTTATTAATCCAGTCACACAGCTGAACAGCATCATATACTTTAACTTGTTTCCAATCGCAATGTGTATTTTCCCATTCTGTAAGACTGATACTTTTAAATGCCCATATCTTAGGCAAAACAAGATAAAATGATGTTTGCTTTTTATCAAAACCCAAAGGGTTACTTGTTCGCTTTTTATAATCACCGTTTATCTTTTCTAAGGATGCACTACTGGTGCCAAATTCCCATACGCTGTTACCTGCTTTAACATACTCTGAATCCATGTTGCAAACCGCCACGCCATCGTATCCCGGTGCCCAAATATCGTCATTTGACGGGAATCTATTATATTTAACCGATGTGTTTGACGCAATTATTAACTTTTTAACCAGCTCTGGCAATAATCCTTCAAATAACCTTTTATTTGTGTCATTCCATTCTTCTAGCTTTTTCGGTGTTACTATTATCATGATTCTCCCTTTATATTTAATAAGCGTTTAACATTATTAACTAAACACTCTGATTTAGCTTTAGTTGCTTATTAATTCTTTTATATATTGCTTTTTCATTCAGGTTAATCAAAAACTTCTTTCCTTTGTATATCAAACTATTTTCAAAAGGTTTTAAATACTTCATATTCTTCATTAATGTAGCAAGAGTATTAAGAACCATAATCGAATCAATTCGTTGGTTTGAATATTTTACCCCATGTAACGATAAATGTCGCCTAACTTTTTTATGTGTACCTACATTTATTCTACCCCCAAATGAATAATCATCAAAAAGCAGATCTATGTTATTTGATAGAATTGATATTTCAATCGCAAAGCCAATGTCTCCTAGTCTATAATTGTCGAAATAAAATTTAATTATAGGATTTAAGATTTCTTTTCTTGTACTACGTCCCTTGTTTTTTATAACTACACTTAATAAATTATCAATTATTGACATTACAGAGCTATTAACTAATGCATAGCATTTATTATTAAAAGCAAATTTTACCTGCTTAAACATCACCCTATGTCTTCTAGGTAACATCTCAGTGATAAAACTAAACATACTTTGAATTTTTCCATCATCAAAAAAAGAAGCTGCTAGCTCATCAAATTCTTCTTCATTGTTTGCTTTTTCTAATAATAGTTTTAACTCTTCCGGTGTTATATTAAACAACCACGCCCAATGAAACTCTCTTAATAGCTTACGATATTTTACATAATTAAAATAGCTATTCGGATTCTTTTCTGCCTCATATGCTGAAGCAACAATACTATTTATTGCTTCTTTTACCGAACTCATATAGGCTGTAGATGCCAGTTTAGCCAATGTTTCCCCTAGCTTTTTTAAATCTGATACAGTATTATCATATCCGAACATTTTTGATAATGTCTGACCAATAATTCTCACAGATTCGCTTATCTGAGCAATGCTTTCACTATAACTACTGTTGTTTTCCTTACTGCTAATTTTTATTATTTCGTTTTCCATATATTTTTTGTTATTTCTTCAATTACAGTTACAATTCTCTTTTGTTCGTCCAAAGGCGGAAGTGGCACAAGGATTTTATTCATGTTATCCTGATTAAGTTTTTGTTGTGCTGCCCCTGTAACGTAAGGAACGAGGCTAATAGCGTTAATATAATGCATTATAAAATCTAAGTAATCATATTTGTAGAATCCCAACACGTGAGCGTGGTTATTTACCCAATACTTACCATTTGCCATAAAAGCAATAGGTGTACTACGGCTTAAAAGATTTGCTCCGTCTTCTCCTATCAATAAAAGTTTTTCATCAAACAAATATCTATCAACTTTATCTATAATGCCCGATGCTCCGTAATAATCATAAGCTTTAGCCAACTTCTTCCGATCAGCTACAGAAACAGGAATCCTTTCATAATCTCTATTTCACATTATATTACCAAATCTAACCCATTTCCAATTCTTCGGAATTTCATCATCATCTATTTCAGGCAATGGTTTTTCTTTTTTTAACTTACCTTCCTTTGCTTGTCAGCTTCCGTTGCAGGCTCCGACTTTTTTTGCAGGAATATGGGGTCTTTGACTATTTGTTTAATCATAATTATTTATCCTAAATCATTTATATTTGTCTTCCAATATTCCAATAATGCGTTTTAGAAAGTCTACATCATACCCAGTATATAGATAATTCCAATGTGTTAAATATCTCCAATACGAGAACAACTCATTCCCCACTATCTGCCGTTCGGCATGTTCCAAAGCATATAGCAGATTTCGCTTATGTTCTCTTTCATTCTTAGCATGTTTAAATTTCAAGCCGCAATGTTTTAAGTATTCATTAAAGGATTCTTCGCAATCCATCTCATATCCCAGCCCCCACATTAAGTCCGGAAATCCATCCCAAGCATCTAAATTATTGTTCTCTTTATACTTATCAAAAATACCCGGATGATAATTTACAGGCTCTACCATTCTATGCATAAGCCATCACCTTTTTTCGTTTGCAATAACAATGTTTATCGGCTCAACCTCAATCCTCTCCCAAACCTGCTCAACAACATAAGGTTCGCTTGCGAGATAATCATCAAGCTCCTTGCGGCTATCAAAATCCATGATAAGCGCGGAACCTTTCATCTTGCCATCGTCATCCAGCAGGCCGCCTGCGCTGATGATATGACTGTTTAGTTTTTTCATACCTTCCAGATGACGCGGGCGTACTTCCATACGTTTATCCAGTTTGCCCTCGCCATCATATGCTCTAATAAGAAATTGCATGATGTGTTCTCCTTATTAACTAATCATTTTCTTTTATCTAGTCAATTATTCTTTTTAATAACAACCGCTGTACCTGTCGCAAACAGCCCTATCATATTTCTTGCCATGGTTGAAATATTAAAATTGACACTTACAATTGCATTTGCACCTTTTGCAATTGCCTGTTTTTTCATTCTAATCAGCGCCTTTTCTCTCGCTTCTTCTATCTTTCCGGACATTTTATCAGATTCATCCCCCAAAATATCCGCAACAGAAGCGTTAACCTCTGATAAAATCCCTGTTCCAAGCACTACATCCCCACTAACAATATCCAAATATTCAGCTATTTTATATCCTTCGAAGCAGTGGCTCGTTGTAACAAGTATGTTTAGAGCCTCCATATATGAAACATTCTTGATTCGCTCTTTTTGCTCATCTCTTTGCTTATAGTATTCTATATACTGTTCTTTTTCTGCCAAATTTTTTACTTTTTTAAAAAATTTATCTCTTGCATTTTTAATTTCTTCTTTTGTTTCTTCATTTTTGTTTTGAGCAAACTTATAAAGATTATTTAGTGCTAAAGATGTTTCTTCAGACTCTTCTTCTGCTCTCATAAGCAGATTAATATCTTCTTTAATCGGTTGTATACACATTTCACAAAACGCTTTATTCTGAACGTTAACATAATAAAATGTGTCACGCATACCTATCTTATTACCACAACAAATACATTTTGCCATAAATACACACCTCTCAAACTATTGTTATTTATCATGTTTTATACTATTTATACTCTCATCGTTACTTTTAATCAAAATATCTATGTCTTCCTGATTATTTAAAATATGCATTTTCTTATGACAATTAGGGCACAACGCCGCGGTATTTGCGACAGTATCCGCTCCACCCTCTGACAGCCATATAATATGATGTGATTCTAAATACGGCTTACCATCCTTAGTGCAAAATGGCGCAGGCTGCTTGCAAAGTTGACAAATACCATTTGCACGTTCCTTAGCATATTGCGAAATATAAGCGTCACGTTTTCTCACTTTAACTGTTGTTTGTTTTTCCTCAACATTGTTGCTTTCTCTGGAATGCGCAACTTCATCGAGCTCATCAATCGTCAAACTCTTTGCATGCTCCTCAATCTCTTCTTCTGAATGAGTATCGTCTAAAGCTTCCACTTTTGGTATTGGAAGATTTAAATCTTTATTATACACATTTGCAATATAAGTAGCATTCTTTCTTCCCAAAATCGACTTATTAACTACTTCTTCTATTTTTCCAGAAGAGGCGCTTATGATATCCACCAATGCCTGTCCCAACTGATTAAACTCAAGCTCTGAAAACTTTTCTCTAAAAGCTTGTTCATCTTCTGCTTTCATATTGGACCCATTTATCAGGTCTTCTACGTATGTGCTTCTCAAATCTTTTTCTTCCAGTTTTGAAAGATTTGATATACCATATTTCTCCTTAAATAAATCAACATAAACACTGTCTTTGCCTTTTACAATACAATTAATTGCCATTAAAAACTCATCAGTGCTTAATTTTTCAAATCCAAATGGCCTTGCACTATCATTATTACTGCTAGCTTTAATCCCTGAGCCAACTTCAATTTTGTTTTTATCTTCTTGTGTAGCGAAAATATGAAAAAAATTATCTCTTACATGTATAGACGTACCATTTGTTAAAATCCAATATTTTCCGTTAGCATAGTCTTTTTCTTCTGGTTCAAACTGAAGTCCAAGAATTCTTAGGTACTCGATTACACCATAAAAACGTTCTTTTCCTTTAAGCAAAAATGGATTAAACTTCCAGTTTCTCAGATCTCTCATTAAAAAGGAAATAATTACATAAAATTGTTCAAAGCTTTTATCAACTGTTGCTTTTCGATTTCTCGATTGTTTGCCATCGTTAACTTTTTTAAAAACAATTCCATTACTTGTAAAATAGCTATTAATTGAATTGGCTGTCGTCGTATAAAAACTTATCTGTGTCATTTGAAAATGTAGCCTTGATGAATCTGCAAATTGAACATATAAATCCTGTTTTGCATCAGTATCAGTTTTATCTGTAGGCGTAGTAATTTCATATTTATCAAGAACGTGTACCAGCTTACGTTTAGTTGTTGCCTTACATAACTCATCAAACAATTCCTTGTAATTTCTAAATCTTTCCATCTTCAAAACCTCTCACAATAACAATGTTTATCGGCTCAACTTCAATCTTTTCCCATACTTTCTCAACAACATAAGGTTCGCTTGCGAGATAATCATCAAGCTCCTTGCGGCTTTCAAAATCCATGATAAGCGCAGAACCTTTCATCTTGCCATCATCGTCCAACAGACCGCCTGCGCTGATGATATGACTGTTTAGTTTTTTCATTCCTTCAAGATGACGTGGGCGTACTTCCATACGCTTATCAAGTTTGCCTTCGCCATCGTATGCTCTGATAAGAAATTGCATGATGTGTTCTCCTTTTGTGTTTATATCAAAATCCCCTCAAAGTGATCAATTTCATGTTGGATAATCTGTGCCACAAAATCCGTATATTTAGCATGTTGTGGTTTGAAGTTTTGGTCAAGATAATCCACTTCTATTTCCTTGTATCTAATGCAAGGACGTACACCCTGCAAAGAAAGGCAGCTTTCCTCAGTTTGATACTTGCCGCTTTTCTTTGTAATAACAGGATTAACCATAGGAAAAGCAAATGGGCCTGCTGCCACTACGATGATTTTCTTTTTTACTCCTATCATGTTTGCAGCCATTCCCACGCAATGTTCTCTATTAGCTTTTAATGTATCCAGCAAATCCACAATAACCTGCTTGTCGGCTTCCGATGCCGGCTCCGACTTTTGTTGCAGGAATATGGGGTCTTTGACTATTTGTTTGATCATTATCCGTTCCTCACATAAATCTTTTATTTATATTCGCATTTATATTGCGTAAGACTTTCTTTTAATTTTTCTTGATTAATCATGTAAGCCCTTGCCCTTTGCATTTTTTTCTTTAATATTACTTCTTCTACTCCTTGAAAATAAAATAACTCTAATTAATCATCGGTACGCTTTGCTTATTAATTCATCCACGGAAATATATAGCTTCAATTTTGCTTGACAAACTCCCCATATTTCTTACCTTTCCCGCTTTCCTTATTTTTCTATCGTTAACATTATATTCAACAAGCTATGATAACAATCAACATCATGATAAACAGCGTTATCTGCTTAAATCTCATCAAATATCTTTCTTGCGCATTTTGTTTTTTCCTTTTTAATTATGTCGTAGCTAAATGCTTTATTTTCTCAGTTCTTCTGAATCCGGCGTAAAGATTTTTTTCACTAATCCTTTTCCTCTTGGCAGATGTTGCTTTTAATAATTCACTTGATATAAAATCTTCATATTTCTTATCCTAATTGTAATCAGCCATAAGTATCTCCTTCATGTTTTAATATCCATTATTATAGGTAACTTGAAAAGTATGTGTGTTGTGAGGTGCTTACCATTCATCCTCTGATTTTGCCTCTCGGAATTTGGCATTATACATAGCAGCCATAGCCTTTTCGGGCTTTTTATTCTTCTTCATTCCGTGTGCAGTTAGAATATCAATACAGTCTTCTTCGCCAGCATCGCAAATCAGCATCAAACGATACTTTGCTCTGGATGCCCCAACATATAATACCGAATCTCCATCTTTCGCTAATAATTCCTTTGTAATATCAACAAGTAAAATAGCTTCAGCCTCAAGACCTTTAAATCTCCTGCATGTTGTAAAAGGTATCTTTTTGCCTTTATAAGTATATACTCCAGTAGAACATTCATCAGTTATGATGCTCGACTCCTCGGTTTTTGCTGTTAATATCTGTATGTCTTTATAATCGCTCTCCCAAAGAGAATCTATTATTGCATTAATATTCTTAACTGTATCCAGAACTCCTGAGACGACAAATAACTCGGGGAGTTCTCCTTCTAAAGCCCCCTCTAATAACTTGGGTTTCTTTTCAGATCCAAGAAGCCGCATTGAAGTGGTAGCTATATTAAAAGTATTTCTACAGTTTCTATAAAGGGTCAACCTACAGTCAGCCTGATCAATATACTCTGGAGCTTTCCGAGATTGGACCATCTGATTCTTGTCATAGAACAGATAAAATGAGCCATTTTTGCTTTCATCGTCAAGAACATTCATTTTTAATAGATTAATAATGTCCATTTCATCTGCTAATTCAAAATCTTGTCCTTCATCTATTATTACATGTTGAAATGGTAAGCCTCCTCCATACATATCAGACAATGTTTGTCTAAGCATTTTGTAATCAGGAACAGCTGTATTACAGAGTTTGCATGCCAATCCGTCGATGGTATAATAGAACACATTTTCATGTGAATATACATCCTGTAAGTGTTCTTTCAATTTGACGTTATAACATAAAAAAAGTACTTTATCACCTCGTTCAGCATGGCTAATAGCTTTCTTAACAGCCATAACTGTTTTACCAGTTCCAGCCATTCCATTTATCACAGCTTCATTCTGCTCCTCCAAATAGTTTAGAAGGGCTACCTGCTCACGTTCCATCTTCTTAAACACATGCTCGTAGTGATCATGTTTCATCTCTGCTATAGATATTAGACTAAATGTCGGTGCAAAAACTTTATTAAGAAGGATGTCCGTGTCTTTATGTGACAGCTTATTTTCTTTTTGATTCGGAAGTTTCAAATCAAATATTGAGGCAATAGCAGCCTCCAAATCGTCTTCAGATTCCTGAGTCAACGTCAAATTAAGATCTGACTCAGCAGGTAATGAAATTCCCTTAAATTTTTCTTTTTTAACCGCAGGAAACCATACAGCATGAACCATCTTACAGCGACTAAACACATCCCAAAGCCCTAAAGTTTCGGTCATATACTTTCTTAGTTTCCATTTGTTGTTTGCCACCTGACGATATGGCCCGTCATTGGCCATTATTTTACCGCTTCCATATCTCCAATAGCCTTCTGAGTAGGAAACTTGACCGTTTTTTGCCTCAAGACACATAATCCCCTTACTCTCGTTATACACCACAAAGTCTGCCTCGCTCTCATAAACGACCCCATCCTTGACAGTAACAATTGAAAAAGAATGAAATACATAATATGAATCAGGAAGGCTTTCTAAAGCCGAAAACATTAAGTCCTCGCCACTATTGGGTTCAAATGATTTGGGTTTATCTGGATACATTATAGCCATGTTCATACCTCTATCTTCGAAATAAATTCATTCACATCAAATCCATCTTTTGTACAATATACGTTCCAGCCGGTCTTTTTCGCAATCTGATAGTCTTCATAGTTATCACCAAGAAACAACATACATTTTTTGTCTTTCCAAAGAAGATCAACTAGTATTTTTTCTTGAGTCTCTACTATTTTTACGGATTCACGATAAAGAGGCTTTGATATGTTCTCTCGCTTCAATTCCAGAATTGAAGACACTATATCCTCTTCGTCTTCATCACAATCTTCGAGAAGATTCTTCCAGATTTCTTCCACGCTTTCACTTGCCTGATTCTGTCCTATATCTAAAAATTCTAGCTGAAAGTGTTCTTTTATAGAAGTTTTTTCATCTCCATTGTTGTGGATAATACTATTATATATTGTCTCTGGAACATAAATATTCTCATCACGAGATGCCACCCATTCATCATCAGCAGACACACTAAACTGTTGGTAAAAGTCTATAGCATATTTGCGTTTTAACACCTCATGCTGTTTCTGGTTATAATAATTACACAAACAGCTATAGCATGCTGTATCTGCGGCTTCACCACCACAAGAGCAATTGTAAACAACTCTGTATCCTTCTTTTAACATGTTAGCAAATACATGTGGATCAGTTAGTTGCCGAACATATCCAGCACCCCCAGGCGTATTGTCAAAAAGTACAAATCCAAAATTTCCTCCAATGTGCGCCTTATCGCGGTACCACTGAAGACACCCCGAAAGCTCATTTCTGTCAATGCACATGTACCTGCTTAACCCCTCTAACAAGGAGTACAGAATGGTCCATGCAGCATTAACTTCCGATACGTCAAAATCTGTAAATCGAATCACTGCCACATCAGTCTTAAACTCATGTCCCAATGCATATTTAACAAGTCTCTTTGATGTACATGTCCTCCCACTGGTTCCACTGTGTGAAAACTCCATAACTCTGTCAGTAGCCTTTTCATCGACCAGACCGTATCCGCATGTCTCACAAATATAAAATGGGGATTCATTTAAAACGGCCAATGAATCTAGTTTACTATTCCCTACAATTAAATTGTGCCCACAAACCTTATATTCATGGTACTCAACAACATCATCATTACCTATATATGCAATCGAACCTTTATATGTACGTTCCGGCTTGTTTAAGCCTACCTCTTTAGGCCCCTCATTATCAAGAAAGAATCCAAATTTAGGAATAATGTACTGCCTACCACGACCATGAAGTGCCTGTCCACACTGCTTACATTTCTTAATCGAATGAACAAAACGTTCCCTGTTTAATGTAAGGCAGTCAGGGCAAACAGCATAGTTAAACTTTGGCCATTCATAACCGCTAAGCTTTCTAACATAACGACTCTTTAAGAGTCTTCCATCTGCGACAATTTCTGATTCAGGCGCATACTCAGAAATTGCAGTGAATAAATCCCTATTTAGCTTCAATGACGAGCTACTACTAAAAGTTGCCCCTTTAAGTTCAACTGTATCAACAGGGAATCCATATTTAGGAATAAGATTATTCTTAGACAAAAACTCAATTATTCTTTGGTCCTTAATAGTGCTAATAGAGCGAATTATTCTATCTACACCGGATTTGTTGTCACTTACGAGCTCTGCTTTTGCTTTTTCCAGTTCGCTAATATCATCATTATACTTGTCAACCACGATATTGCATAAGCCCTTGTTTTCCTCCTCTTCGCAAAAAAGCGTATCAATCCAATCATAATTTGATATGCCAAAAAAGTTCTGAATATCAGCCGGAACAATTTTCTTTAGATATTCACGTAAGTTCTCAGGATGCAAATTCAAATAATCTTTAAACTTTTCAAACCCGTTTGCGTCCATAAACTCGCCAATACTTCCCTTGTATAATTCCGGATAAAGCTTCCAGAAATGAGAAAAGGCAGAAGCATAAATGTGGCGTAACAAAATTTTATCATTGCTAACATTGAAAAATGGCGGCTTTATAGTTCCCTTTATCATCGCTATGGGATTCTTAAAATAGTTCAAATCGTGTGAACTATTCGGGCAGAAAGTAATTGCATAAGCAGCCGAATTCAAACTTCTACCAGCACGCCCAGCTCTCTGAGCATAATTTGCCGGTGAAGGAGGCATATTTCTCATAAAAACTGTTTCCAAAGAGCCAACATCAACGCCCATTTCAAATGTAGTTGAACAACTAAGAACGTTAATGGCTTTATCTTTGAACTTCTTCTGATACTCATATGCTTTATCGCTAGACAACTGAGCGGTATGTTCTCTGACAATCATGCCACTCGGTTTCAATACTTTATACAAGTTATAATAGTGATCTTCCTTAAGTTCCTCTTCCGGCACAAATTCTCTCAGTTTTCCAGAACATTTGGGATTTTCACATATACCTTTTATGCTATGTGGAAATACCCCCTTACATTCATTGCACTGGTATAATCTGTGAATTGATTTTACTTTAATCTTATCGATATTTAGTTTATATGCGCTGCGTTTGCCAAAAGAACACCGTTGTACATACTGATTCTTATCTAAATAATTCCACATAGATGACAAAAAGGATCTTGCCAACTCCTCATTACCATCAAGAACTTTCACCAAATACTTAAGTCTTTTGTTTGTTTTACTGTCTTCCGGGCACCAGCCTGTCACATACGAAAGCCCTGCGGCTGTTCGGTCATATCCTTTAACAAATCCCGCTGCCGTGAATTCTGCTTCATCTACTTTCGTAAATCGTTCATCCATAGGTGTTCGAATAGCCGCATCTCGCATCAAATGCCTGCACATTATTCTGAATAGATCATTGATCTCATCTTTATTCAGCGGTATCTTGTTGACTTGAGAAATATCAATTTCTATATCAAACAATATGTTTCCCTTTTTCAACAGGGAATTCTTTGCTTTATAGTTTGATATTTCCTTCAGAGTATATATCCATGCTTTCTTCTGTATTTCCTCAGCAGAAACATCAGCATACAAATGTGCTCTTTCCATTTTTGCAGACAATAAATTTGCAAAATAGGCCACATCCATACCTTTTTCAAACTGTTCTTCATTCTCTTCCATTATCTGATGCATCATTCGTTTAATAATGGAATCTCTATAAGTTCCTTCTAAGTATGTTGCGAAGAACGCGGCTGTTTGCCTGTTATCCGAGAACGCTAGAAACTGCTTTTCAAGAGTCTCTACTTCATTCTTCTCTTCAAGAGTATTCCCAAAAAACGGATCCTCAATCACCTCTTTAGATACGTGATTAACCTCTCCCGGAAGCTCGTTGTACAATGCAGTAGCAATTACTGCAGTCGCAGCTTCCGCTCCAAGAAAATAAGGACGCAAAATACTGCGCTGTCCGCCAACACTATGGCAGCACGGACAACTTCCCAATCTTTGTCCGCTTTTTTTAACTCGAATTAGCTTATTTACATTTTCCTTCCCATGACCACATTGAAGACCATTGACTGATGATGCCCTTTTGATTGCACCGCATTTAGCGCACAAGCAAAACGAATTCTCATCCTCTTCATCCTCTTCATCATATTCACCACTAATTAAAAAAACGTCAGGGTTATATTCATCACTGAATTTTGACTTTTGTACTAAGTAACCCTCTAGTTCCTGTCCTGAAATAAACAAAGCATTACAGTTACTACAGAATGATATTTCATAAACCTTATATCCTATATCGCTATCATCATAAGGGTTAGGTTTATAAGTCTCCATTTTTGTTGTAAAAAGCTTGTTTGAAGGAGGAAGCGTTACGAAAACACCCTCTATCCCTCTCAGGAACATGTGATATTTAGCCTCAAATAAACGCTCTCCATTAAAAAGAGCATTAGAAGCAACTGCAATAAAATCAGTAAAATCATCAGCACTAAGTTCCAGCTCTGTTGCAACCTCTTTTATCGTTTTTATTTTCCCGTAAAGCACCCGACGCACATCATAATAAAACGAATCATGAAGTATAATTTCATATAGTATTTCCGAAACGCTTTTGTTCGTACTAACATTCTTTCGATACTTTGCAATAGTTTCGATTAAGCTTTCATCTGATTCATTATCTCTTATTCTTTTTGCAAGTTCTCTATATAATGAAAAATCAAGTTGTTCAACGGTTCCATAAGGCTTAGCCTCAACTGTTCTTGATCTGACAATCGACTCCTCATCGAACTTAGTGCTACATAATGCTTCGCCAAATCTGACTATCTCCGCATTTGATTTTTCATCTCCTAATGTAGCACTTGTGAGAATAAAACGAATATCTTCTCTTTTTAGCATCGCTTTTACTCTTCGAACCAAGGCAGAAACTTCTATACCTTTTGCACCATCATATAAATGAGCCTCGTCAAACACTATAAACTGCCATTTGCTCGCGTTTGCTTCGCTGAAAATTATGTTATCGCCAGGTCGAAGCAGCATATATTCAAGCATAGCGTAGTTTGTAATGAGAATATTCGGAGGGTTCACTCTCATCTGTTCCCTTGAAATAAGCTCATTACTCTGTAAAGAAGATTCTTCCACATCTTCAATTTCAACATATTTTTGCAAGGCATCTTTGTACTTCTCTTCTGTTTCACCGGTAAAGCGACCAAATGTTATTTTATTATCGCCATCCAGATCGGCAAGGAGTTCCCTAATTCTCCTAATCTGATCATTTACAAGCGCATTCATAGGATATATAATTAGCGTTCTGACCCCTGGACCAAGTGTTCCGGCTTCTTTTTCTCTTAAAAGCTGATCAATAACTGGAATCAGAAAGGACTCCGTTTTACCAGAACCTGTTCCTGTTGTAACAATCAGATTTTTCCCTGCTTTAACCTTTCTTACAGCGATTTCCTGATGTTTATACAGTGCACGATCAGGGTGGAATTCGCTTAATTTTAAAATCTCCTTGGATACAACTCCCTTACTTGCTAACTCAGTTAATGTTTTGCCTTTCTCATATGGATCTGACATACTAATATAAGGTCCATCTGCAATAGATTGATCTTTTTCAAGTTCTTTTTTTAGCTGTTCATTATATACTGCACTATTTGTTCCAAATGTTGTCCTCAAATATCGGCGATAAAAATCTGTGATATTTTTGGAGCTTTCCGAAGGTCTAAAAAGCATTACCTACTCCTCCTTAATCTATCCAGATCAACAATATACTCTGTATAGTCCTCTTCCATAGGAATAAACCTATTATAATCTTTTGTTGTATTAATTAGATGATTGTCGCATCCCAAAATAAAATTCCGCTGCTTATCAAAATATGGGGGCAGCCACTCTTCTTCATCCTTCGAGTACATAGTCAAAGAAAACTTTATTTCCTCGTCCTTTTGATAAATGTGAATATGCGCTCTGCCAAAAATCTTTTTGGTAGACCAATCTTCTTTACCTTCTTTTAATTCGACTCTGTAAAAACCACCTTCATATTCATCTTCAGCAGTTTTACTATCAGTCTCTATAAAGTAGTGGTATTTCAGTGGCAAACTATCTTCATCAACCAAGATGTCCTTAATCTGCAACCGACAATTCACAAGATTATTAATATCAAGACATCCCACGCCCTTCATTGGTTTTAATGGTGTTTTTTGGACATCCAAACCAAATTCATCACCTTCCACCATGTCAGGAGCTATATTGTAAAAGCCTTCACACGATAATTCGGGGAAATAATTTCTGCCTTCAGACATAAGTTTGTCACTTACTATCTTCTCGTGTGAATGGTAATCATAAACTGATACATATACTTCTGCCTCACCTTTGAATTTCAGATCCATAAACACAGCATTATCTTCTGAATCTAGTCTAAAATATGGCTCAATAACAACATTACGAAGAATCGGAGGCAAAGCAATATTAACTTTTCTTCCTTCAGAGCTAATCAAATTGATGTACTGGTATCTATATTTATATTCGTCAATGACTCGCCTTTTTATTTCCGATATATCTACCCTAAAAATGTCGTCATGTAAATTGACCCCCTCTGCTCTTGTAGTTTTATCATGCCCCCATATAACATGCACTGAATTAACTCCTGGGATTCTTACGTACAAAACCTCTCCCAGTTCCTTATACCATATATAATCGGCCTTATCGACATACATTGAATTTTCAGCAAACCCATAAGAAAAAACGTTTACAGGCATTTTTACCAAATAATGATAATCATCGACTGTAAGATTCACCTCTACTTTGTCAAGCCCGTCTACGATAGGAAATGCAAATAAAGCATTATCCGTGTCTTCATATACTACTGACCACGAAGAATCAGAATAATAGACCTCGTGCCCAGATTTCTTAATCGATATAATTCCTCTTTCATCATATACATAAAACTGTTTATCTAATTTACAGCTAAATTGTTTCATCAGAAAATAGTTGCATGCTATTTTCCTCGAATCTCCCGGTATATCAATCTGAATAACAAATTTTCCATCTAAAGCAGGCAAAAGGTTATCAAAAGCAACCGTAACGGCGTACTTATTTTTATCTTCCGGCAAATCATAGACCGTTTTATCCTTGACATCTTTAACTGGTATTCTTTTACCATTCGCATACAGAACCGTCCCACTGTATCGATTTTTATCAACTACAAACGAAACACTTGGATGCTCTCTTGTCGCTAGAAGTCTTTTGTATTCCGAATCATAAACCTCAAATTCTTCAATCTCGTCATCGAAAACAGGTTCCAGAGAAAATTCACCTATAACTGATAACGGTTTATTACCAACATAACAAATCGTTTCATCAGTAACATTTATTGAGTAGTATTTCCAACTGTGATATTCATCAGTGTAATCAATAACATCTTCTTCATTGTCACATTTCACCGAAATATCATGCTTGACCAAAAGATAATTATGACCAAGTGAAAACTTACTAGTACCAACCCACGATGAGTCAAAAACACGATAATTCGCTTTAGGAAACCTAAATCTTCTTTCGGTCAGCCCCACTATCTCGACCATAATCTCGTCAAATAAAAACGGGATAGATATTAGCTTTTCTTCAGAAATATATAATCCAAAAGATCGGTATAAGTCCAAAGCGCGTTTTTCACTTTGTCCATTTATAGTCACTTCCACAAACGCTTCACCATCGCAATCATTCCCCCGGAATTTCTGCTGTGGAATAACCAGATAGACTAATTCCCTATCTACATTTACTCTCAAGTATGGTCTGTGACTAATTATTCTTCTCTCTTCACTTCGCGTTTTTCGCTTACAGTCCGCCTGTTCTACCTGATTCTTGCACCATTCAGCAAATAAAATCTCATACCTATCTATCGACGCTGTCGGTATTTCGGCATCATAGTAGTACCTATCTATAAGACGCAGTATAGGATAAAAGTGTGAATAAACAGTTTCCAGACCAGCTTGTGCTAAAACAGCGCGAGTAGATTTTAATAACTTATAAGATTTAGCAGCTTTTTTTCCTGAATCATCCGCATAAAAAGCATCCTTATTATTCTTTAGCGTGGTCTCCATAAAAGAGGACAGTGACATTAAATCCTCATCTAGATCGTCCGACAATTCTCTAAACAAATTATTTTCAAAAAAGGCGTAGGCAAAATCAAAAAAACCCTGCATGTAATAATTTGTTACAAATGCATGGGCTTTAATGTTTTCTACATACATTTGTGAGGAATTATCTTCTCTCTTTATTTCAAGTAGCCCATAATTGTGCAAAGTACGTGAAAAAATCTGTCCTATATAATTCAGCCTTGAACTTGGCAAATCCATGTTTAAAGCTTCGCGAAAGCACTGCCAGTATTTACCCTCTTTATAATACCTAATAGCAACCTGAACTAAAGTGACTGAAAGCAATAAATCAGCTCGTGGTATAGCCGCTACATACAGATGTGTAACCTTATTTTGCACATAAACTAACAGCTCCTCGAAATCTTTATCAGAAATTTCGATTTGTCCTAGAAGTCTATATTTATTTTCATAAAGCACGTTTTGAATATCCTTCTCACTTATCATTCATCTTTCTCTCCTACAATAAATCTGCTAATCAGGAGCGTATATATTTGTGGTTTACAATATAAATACGTCCTTACATGTTTTTT
>CACZQX010000376.1 GCA_902783445.1 uncultured Lachnospiraceae bacterium | reverse complement strand
GCCGGCGTATCACGTTTTGAAGCATATGCATCTTGCGCCTTTGAACACTTTTTGCAATATGGTCTTAAGCTGAGAAAAAGGCAGCAATTTGAAATTGAAATGTCGGATTTCGGTAATATAATTCATAATTCCTTAAAGACTCTGTCGGAAGAAATAAACAAAAGCGACATGACCTGGGGAAAACTTGACTTAGATATTGTGAACAAAATGGCCGAAAAATGCGTTGATGAAGAGGCCAAAACAATGGAAAGCATTGAATACCTCGACAGCGCTAGGGACAAATATATGCTAAACCGAGCAAAAAGAATACTGAAAAGGACCATTTCGGTTCTTGACAGTCAAGCGTCCTTAGGCAAATTCACTCCATCGAAATTCGAGTTCGAATTTTATAAAAGCCTTAAAGACGTTGACTTTAAAGGAAGAATAGACAGAATCGACTATAGCGAGGAAAACGACCAAATACTTGTTAAGGTTATTGATTACAAAACCGGTGCGAAAGAATTTAATATAATCGATGCCTATTACGGAACGGAGCTTCAATTGTTGACATATATGGGCGTGGCAATGGAAAAAGCCCGAGAAAGCTTTGGTGATAAGATGGTTATCCCGGCAGGTTTGTACTATTTTGAGGCAAAAGACCCTTATGTAAAATACCCGGAGGATAGAGTAAATGTCTTCAGAATGAAAGGTATGACAAATGCCGACAAGGATATTCTGACGGCGATTGACAATAGCTTTGAGAAGGATTGCAGTGTGGATTCCAAAGTAGAAAAAAAAAAAAAAAACGTAAACAAGGATGGCACGGAAAAACTAACAGGCTTATATGATAGTGAGGATTTTGAAGAACTTATCGAATATGTAAGAGAAAAAATCGATATTTTCGGAAGGGAAATCAAATCCGGAAAAATAGATGTAAATCCTTTTGTAGAGGAAAATGACGGACGTTTGGAAGAGATTTCTTGTAAATACTGTATTATGAGAAATATTTGCGCTTTCGGAGATAGCGAGAAAGAATGCAGATACAGGGTTTATGAAAAGAAAAACAATGCGAATGCCATGGAAACGATAAAGCAAGCAAAAAAGAAATAAAACGGTGAGAGAAAAATGGGAACAAATTGGACAAGTGACCAGGAAAAGGTTTTAAAAGCAAGAAATAAAGAAATATTGGTAGCGGCGGCAGCAGGTTCCGGAAAAACGGCGGTTTTGGTTGAACGTGTAATAAGAATGATTACGGACAAAACAAATCCCGTTGATATTGACAAACTTTTGATTCTTACATTTACAAGAGCCGCAGCAGCTGAAATGAAGGGGCGTATTATAAGCGCTTTGGAAGCTCGTCTTGAAGATGAGTCTTTGCCCGATAACGAACGTTTTAATCTTCAAAGGCAGGCATTGCTTGCAAATTGCGCAAATATCGGCACAATCGATAGCTTTTTTCAAAGCGTTGTAAGGGACAATTTTAATGAAATCGGCTTGGAACCGTCATTTCGCGTGGCATCGGAAAAAGAGCTGAATATCATTAAAAACAATGCAATGAAGGAAGTTTTGGATGCGGCATACGAAGACGAAGAAAGAGAGGATTTCTTTGATTTTATTGAGGAATATGCCGACAAGAAAACAGATAAAAATATTGAGGAAATAGTATATCAATTATATTTGTTTTCACGAAGCCATACGGAGCCGGAAAAATGGCTTGATGCTTGCGAAAAAAACTATGATATCGAAAGATACAAAGAAACTGCCTGGTTTAACTACATGAAAAAGGACATTGAGAAGTCCTTGGAAAAAATGCTGGAAAACTATCAAAACGCGGTTTTATACCTAAAAGATGTCAAAGGCAGTACAATAGAAAAACATAGGCTTTTTATTCAAGATGAACTAACCGGGCTTGAAAAAATCATAAATAAAGACTTTGAGATAACGATACTTGATGAGCTGAAAGATTTTAAAGAATACATAAGCACAAAAGGCACAATAAGACCATCCAAAGATGAAGATGACAGGAAGGCACTTTCTTTAAGAAAAGACTCCATTGCCATATTGAAAAAGATTTGCGTGAAGTATTGCAGCGAAGCGGCAAGTCTTCAGCTTGATAACATAAAAGCAAGCAAAAAATCCACAAAAGAGCTTATCAGAATCACTAAGGAATTTGCAAAGACTTTCAAAGAAAAGAAAATGGAAAGAAACCTTGTGGATTTCAGCGATTTGGGACACTTTGCTCTTGAAATTTTGGTGGACGGATACGAAAAAGACGGAAGGGTTATTCCAAGCGATATTGCAAAGGAAATATCGGAACGTTTTGATGAAATAATAGTAGACGAATATCAGGATACAAACTATATCCAAGAGGCCGTTTTGGATGCCGTGTCCAAAAAACACAAAGAAATATATAACATATTCAGAGTGGGGGATGTTAAACAAAGTATTTACAAGTTCAGACTTGCAAAACCGGAGCTCTTTGTGAAAAAATATGACGATTTTTTGGATTCCGATATTGACGGAGCGGAAAATTATTTGATTAAGTTGGATAAGAACTTCAGAAGCCGAAAGGAAGTAATAGATGCGGTAAATGCCGTTTTTAACGAAATTATGATTAAGGACTTCGGCGGAGTAGATTATTCGGATGGAAATAAGCTAAAATTCGGCTTCGAAGATTACTTGGATATTCCGGAAAAACAGGACAATAAGGCTGAATTTGTTTTTATAGATTCCTGCGATCAAAAAACGGCAACGATAGAAGCCGCTTATATTGCAAAGCGTATCGAAGAGATGATTGATGAAGGCTTTGTGATTATGGATAAAAAGAACAAATGCCTTAAATGCGCCGGATATGGCGACATAGCCGTTCTTTATCGTACAAAAGCCAATATGTCTGCCCTAAAGGCCGAGCTATCAGCAAGAAATATTCCTTTTTATTGCGATACGGCCGAAAATCTTTACGAAAAAAGAGAAGTGAACGTTTTTGCGGACTTTTTAAGATTGATAGATAATCCAAACAATGATATTGCTTTGACATCGGTTCTTAAATCCGAAATCGTGGGCCTGTCATCGGAAGAATTGGCAAGAATTCGATTAATCGACAAAGAAAAACCATTCTTTAAACTGGTTCTTAACGATTTGCCTTTGTCGGAGGATAAAAGCTTAAAAGAAATAAAAGATGCGGTAGCCGGGCTTAATGCAAAGCTTGAAAAATACAGAGATTTTGAGCTTCATAACAGTGTAAAAGATTTGATGCACTATGCTTTGATGGATTCGGGTTATTATGACTTTTTGTCCGCTATGACAGATGGTAACTTGAAAATCAAAAATCTTAAAAGATTTGAAAATCTGGCAAAAGAATACGAAGGCTTTGGAGAAGGAGGACTTTTTTCTTTCCTGCAATACTTTGATGAAATCGTAAAAAACAAGGAAAGCATCAAAGCCGCAGTGCCGTCCAACAACAACGAGGATGCGATAAAAATCATGACGATTCATTCCAGTAAAGGTCTTGAATTTCCGATTTGTTTTGTGGCTGATACGGGAAAGAACTTTAATAATCAGGACTCAACAAATAAAATCGCCTTGCATGATGAAATGGGTATCGGCGTTGACTATATGGACAGTGGGTCAAGGCTTAAGAGTACAACTTTCATAAAAAAAGCCATAGCAGACAGGGTGACGGCAGACCTAAAAGAAGAGGAAATTCGTCTTTTGTATGTTGCCATGACAAGAGCGGAAGAAAAGCTTATTGTTATTGCTACGGATAAAAACATGTCCTCGGCGGGTAAGGTTAGTGATACCGGAAAAGCAAAGGGCGGCGGAAAGTTTGAAAACTGGAACAAAAAAGAGCACGAGGCGGAATTAAGCGCTGTGGATTTGGCCGAAGCAAAATCTTACGCCGATTGGATAGGTATGGTAAGTGTGTTAAATTTCGGTGTGAATCCGGAAATAAGCGAAAGCTATACAAAAGATATGGGCTTTGCATACTTCGTTTTTGAAAGATTTGAAGATATGATAAAGGCGGAAGTGGAAGATATTGTTGACAGTAAGGCTTTAAAAGAAGAGTTTAAGTCGTATTTTATCGATAAAAGCTTAAAGACCATGCCTCTTGAAGGAATAAAGGATGATGCAAGAAGTGAGGACGCAAAGGAAGTAATAGAACTTGTCAAACAGGAATACAAATACAAAAACGATCTTGATTTGAAAACAAAAATGTCCGTATCCGAAATCAAAAAGATGAGCTATCACTTTGCGGTTGAGGAGGATGCGTTCATTCCGGACTTCGTTAAAAACAATATAAAAAACGAAGAAGAGAAAAAAGCATCTGGAACCGAAAGGGGAAGCGCTTACCACAGAGTTTTCGAGCTGCTTGATTTAAAATCCATAAAAAGCGAAAAAGATCTGGACGAAAACATAGAAGAAATGCTTGATAAAGGCCTTATAAGCAAGGAATGGACGGAGCTTGTAAATAGGGATAAAGTATTAACCTTTGTTAATTCGGATATAGCAAAAAGGATGGCAAAAGCTCAGGAAAAAAACATGCTGTTTAGGGAAAGACCTTATGTTATGGGCGTATCGGCAAAAGAAATCGACGATAAATATTCGGAAGAAGAAATGGTTCTTGTTCAAGGTATAATTGACGCATATTTCGAAGAAGAAGGCAAAATAGTAATAGTCGACTACAAAACCGACAGAGTGGGTAAAATGGAAGAATTAAGCGACAGATACAAAGTTCAACTTGATTACTACGAAAAGGCCATAGCACAGGTTACGGGCAAAGAAGTGTCCGAAAAAGTTATTTATTCCGTAGCATTCGGAAAAAGTATGGAGGTATAGCTATATGATATTTCCCAAGTTTCTTAAAGAAGGGGATAAGATTGGAGTTACGGCTTTGTCAAACGGCTGCTCCAAGGATGTTGATATAAAAAGATTTGACAATGGAAAAAAGAAGCTGGAAAGCAAAGGATACCCGGTTATATTTACGGATAATGTATTCAAAGCGGACGATAAGGGAAGAAGTTCCCATGGAAAAACAAGGGCAAAAGAGCTTGAACTGCTCATAAAAGATGAAAGGGTCAAGGCTATAATAAGTGCAAAGGGCGGAGATTATCTTTGTGAAATGTTGGAATATACGGACTTTGAAGCCATTAAGAACAATCCCAAGTGGATTCAGGGCTTTTCCGACAACACGGGTGTATTGTTTCCGCTGACCACAAAATATGATATTGCAACTATTTACGGCAATAATTTCGGAGACTTCGGTATGGAGCCTTGGCAGGAATGCGTGGAAAGCTCCTTGGATATGCTATGCGGTAAAAAACAAAGACAAGACAGCTTCGATTATCATGAAAGCGAGTTCCACGACCATATAAGCGGCCTGGAAGGCTATTTTCCGGACGAAAAAGTATATTGGAAGAATGCAAGAGGCGAAGAAAAAATCGAAGTTAAAGGCAGAATAATAGGCGGATGCCTGGATGTTCTTTTAAACCTTGTGGGTACAAAATACGAAGATGCCTTGGGATTTTGCGAAAGATATAAGAATGACGGGATAATTTGGTATCTTGAAAGCTTTGCTCTCGGAAGCGAGGCTTTGATGATGGGACTTTGGCAGTTAAGGATCATAGGTTGGTTTAAATATGCAAAGGCCATTGTATTTGGCCGCCCTATGTTTTATGAAAGCTTTTCCGAGACTTCTTACGAGGAGGCGGTTATGACAAGATTGGCCGATCTTGACATACCTATCATTTTGGATGCGGATATAGGACATAAAGGACCTCAATTCAGTATAGTAAACGGTGCAATGGCTACAATCGGCTCTACAGGCGGAAAAGGCTATTTGATACAGGAATTTTACTAAAACTTTCAGATAAAAAAGCATTACATATTTTTGAAAAATAATAAAAAATAATAATTAGTTAATGTTATGTAATGCTTTATGTAATGCGCCTATTGTTAAAGTAAATCATGAGGGAATAAAGGAGGTCTTGCAGAGTGAAAAACGAAGAAGATAAAGGCACTTTTATCGTCCACATAAACAGTCGTCAAAATGCAACTTGGCAAGGCGAAGTTGTTTGGGCAGACAAAAACAAGACAATGAATTTCAGAAGCGCCCTTGAGTTTATTAAACTTGTTGAAAGCGCTCTTGATTCAACAATTGAGGACGATGTTTTGTAATTGTTTTAGAAATAATAAAGAGTATTATTGGGTAATTTAATTGATTAATATAAAAAGCTCGACTATGTCGAGCTTTTTTGTGTTTATTATTTTAAGAATCCGTTAACGATTTGTTCTTCCGCTTCGGCTTCCGTAAGACCTAAGGTCATAAGTTTGATTATTTGTTCACCTGCGATTTTTCCGATGGCAGCTTCGTGAATAAGCTGAGCATCAAGATCGTTTGCGGTGATTTCCGGAATGGCGCTTATTTTTGCATTATCCATAATAATCGCATCACATTCGGAATGGCCCGAACATTTGGCGTTTCCGTTAACTTTGGAAACAAAGAGCTGCTTTGATTCACCTTTTGCAACGGAACGGGATGAAATGCTGGCGCTTGAATCATCACCGTTCATATCCACTTCGAAAGTGGTTTTTGCATATTGCTTGCCGTGAGTCATAAGTTTTTCTTTGACAACCACTTTGGCACCTTCTTTTAAAACAGCCTTGGTTAAACGATCTGTTGAATCTATACCTTTAATCTGTGTGGATTCAAATTCCATATAGCTGTTTTCATCCATATAAATAACGGTTTCCGGATTCATAACGTTTTCACCGTTGCCGTCGCCGGCACCGTAGTGCTTTTCAACATATCGAACTTTGGCATCTTTCTCAATGTAGAAAGTGTGGACACCGTCATGTTTGGAAAGCTTATCGCCGGAGTTGTGGATACCGCAGCCGGCAATGATTGTAACATCTGCGCCTTCGCCGATATGGAAATCATTGTAAACCAACTCTTCCAAACCTGTTTGGCTTATGATTACCGGAATATGTACGCTTTCGTTTTTCGTTCCGGGCTTGATATAAATATCGATACCCTGTTTATCTTCTTTTGTTACTATATCTATGTTTTCCGTAGTGTTTCTTCCCGCAAGACCCGAGTTGGATCTTATATTGTATGCACCCGAAGGAATCTCATGCAAATCGGCAACTTGCTCGAGAAGATTCATTTGAATTTTATCCAATTCCATAATATATCTCCTTTCCTAGTCCTGAACGTTGTAGAATTTGCAAGCTTCCGTGCCCTTTAAAAGTTCCGGAAGAATTTCGTCTTTTTTGCCTTGGGCAACAACGCTGCCATCTTTGATAACAACGATTTCATCGGCAGAATCAAGAATTCTTTCCTGATGGGAGATGATGATTATTGTTCTGTTCATTTCTTTATGCATCTTATCGAATACTTTGATAAGATTGTTGAAACTCCAAAGGTCTATACCGGCTTCCGGCTCGTCAAATACCGAAAGTTTGGTATTTCTTGCGATAATTGTTGCGATTTCGATACGTTTAAGCTCCCCACCGGAAAGGCTTGCGTCAACATCACGGTTGATGTAATCTCTTGCGCAAAGGCCAACCTCGGAGAGATACTCACAGGCTCTGCCTACATTAATATCTTCGTTTGAGGCAAGAGTTATAAGGTCTTTAACCTTAATGCCCTTGAAACGAACCGGCTGCTGAAAAGCGAAGCTTACACCAAGCTTTGCTCGGTCGGTAATACTCATATTTGTAATATCCGTGCCGTCGAAAATGATTTGGCCGCTTGTGGGCTTTATAATGCCCGCAATTAATTTTGCCAAAGTGGACTTACCGCCGCCGTTGGGACCGGTAATGGCAACAAATTTATTATCGTCAATCTTTAAATTTAAGTTTCTGACAATGGGAATGTCGCTGTTGTTTTCGCTTACCGTGTAGGAAACATTCTTAAGTTCTAACATGTTTGCCTCCTTTATATCTGATATTCATTTTATAAATCTTTATGTCAATATTTTACTTTTTCGCAAATGGTTAAGATACCAAAAAACAAGCATAAAAAGCCTTGTTGACGAAATTCATTATATCAAATGGAAAACTTTAAATCAAGCTGACTCCGTTGTCTTGAGCCTATACAATAGAAGAAAAATGTATGTTGCATATATCAATTCAATGATATAGAATCTAAATGTATTTTCTAAATATAATTGCGAACGAAATGGGTTTTAAGTCTCTGACGGGTGGCCTATCTGCCCGACTATTAGTGAATAAGAACATTTATTTTGCAGATAGCTAAGAGGAAGCAAAGAGTTTTTTGCTTTAAAGGCAAAATAAAAAAACGTTGTGGTTTTTATAATAAAATGTTCCTTTGGGGCAAATAGGAGGAAAAAATGGATAAGTTTTTCAAACTTTCAGCAAATCAAACAACAGTCCGTACTGAAATCATTGCCGGATT
>CACZQX010000375.1 GCA_902783445.1 uncultured Lachnospiraceae bacterium | reverse complement strand
GATGCCTTGTTTTTGAAGGATCTTAAAATCAACGGCAGCGATCTTTTGGAACTTGGCATAAAAAAAGGCGAGAATATCGGTAAAATGCTGGAGCTTTTATTGGAAAAAGTTGTGGAAGATTACAGCTTGAATGATAGGCAAAAATTATTTAAAATTGTAGATGAACTTAAAGAAGACTTTTAAAAGGTGGCATTTTAAAAATGCGTAAAAATGCCGATTTAGAGAGGTTTGTTATGGGCAAAAAACATTTGATTGCCGTTATGCTTTTTTCGCTTGCGGCTCTGGCCCTTATGGGAGGATGCGAAAACAAAAAAAAGAAGGCGACTCTTACCGACGGCTCATCCATTGCCGCATTGTACGGAGATAAGAGCGATGACGATACAAAGAAGAAGCTTAAAGAATCGTCTGTTTACGAGAATTTGGCTGTTTTGGTCAATGCGGATACCACAAATAAGGAAGTGTCCCTTAAATTTCTTGCAACGGGAAAGACAGAGATTATGTCTTACACCGGCGGAACTTCGGTTCTCAGCAAATACGACAACGATCTCACCATGGGTCAGCTTGACCTTGGGGTAATTGTGGAAGCTTATTATAAAAGCGGAACGCAAAAACTTACAGAGATTAAGGAATATAAAGATGCTTGGTCTATCGACAAAAGCAACAGCTTTAGTTTGTACGCCGAGGACAGTGCAATCAAGGTTGGCCAGACAACTTATTCCATTGAGGAAGATGCAAGCATTATTTCCGAAGGAAAGCTTGTTAAGTTAGACTCAATCAATCCTGTGGATACTTTAACAATATATGGCATAGGAAATGCCGTATATTCCATCAATATAGATTTGGGACACGGTTTTGTTGAGCTTGAAAACCAGGATTATTTCATCGGCGGTCTTATTGAATTCGGGCCTAAGATTATCAAGCAAATCGATGCAAACATGACTGTTGCCGTGCCGGAAGGTAGCTATACGGTTACCGCCACAAAGGGTGAAACCACAGGACAGACGGAAATAACGGTTCTCAGGAACGAAACCCAGCAGCTGGATGTAGGCGCTCTTCAGGGCGAGGCGGTTGAAAAGGGTAGCATCAAGTTTAGCATTGAGCCGGCAAATGCTACATTGTACGTTGATGGTACAAAGAAGAATGCTAACGATATTATCAGTGTCTCATACGGCAGACATACGGTAATTGTTTACTGCAGCGGATACAAGACTTATTCGGAGCTAATTGAGATTAATTCCAATTACGTTGATAAGGCAATTACCATGACGGTGCAGGAAACCGAAAGCACTACGGCCAAGGAAACAACGACCAATAAAGAGACTACGACAACGAAGAAATAAATATTTATATAAAGAAAAAGCGACAGACTGTGTCTGCCGTTTTTTCTTTGGGTTTTAGATTTATTAAGTATTTCTGGATAACTAATTTATGCTGAGTAATCTTCGAAAGCTTTTACTACAGCGTCATATGTCTGCTGACATATTTCAGGAAGTTCGCCGCCGAATGCTTTGGCAGCTTCTTCGTAGCCTTTTTTGAAGGCGTCCAACATTGCAGGCATCTTGCTTGAATCGCCGCCGGTTAAGGCTTTTGCGAAGGAGAAGATTCTGTCTGAGGTTTGTTTTACACCCCAGTATCCGTCTTCGGATATTTCTTTTGCTGCTTCCTCGGCAGCTTCTTTTAAGGATTTTTTACCGTTTAAAATATCGGTAATTGTCTGATTGTATTTATCAATTGCGCCGCGCTGTTCGGAAATCATATTTCTTACCATTTCCGAGAAACGGCCGTCTATTTGATCTTTGCTTTGTTTAATCAAAAGACTTGCATCTATTTTATTTGCTGATTTTTCATAAACAACGCCAACATCGTTCTTTTTAGCGTCTTCATGTTTATCAGCGGATTTTGCGTTTGTTTTGTATGCGTCCGTGCTGTAAATCGAATTAGAAACCGAATTAATATCCATATTTATACCCTCCTTGGTAAAAAATGCACTATCTATTTCTACATACTTTATATCGGCAAACTTTAGCAAAAACTTTAGGTATTAAATAAAAAACAATTTCTGCCATAAAGTATTGATTTTAGAACAATTTAACAGTATAATGTATACATGATGGGAAGTGTTGCAAATTGGACAGTATGAAGCTTAAGGCATACGGAAAAATTAATCTTGGTCTTGATGTCGTAAGAAGAAGAGAAGATGGCTATCATGAAGTTAAAATGATTATGCAAACGGTTAACATTTATGACAGAATCTTCATCAAAAAGAACGACAGCGGCGAGATTAAAATCAAAACAAATCTTTTCTATTTGCCAAACAACAGCGACAATATTATGTATAAGGCGACAAAGCTTTTGTTTGATGAATTTGGAATAAAAGAAGGCCTTGATATAAATTTGCAGAAAAATATTCCCGTGTCGGCAGGCATGGCAGGCGGAAGTACGGACGCGGCAGCGGTTATGTTTGGCATTAATGTAATGTTTAGGCTGGGACTTTCCATAGAAGAGCTTATGGAGCGTGCGGTTAAGATAGGCGCGGATGTTCCGTATTGTTTGCTTCGCGGGACGGCGTTGTCGGAAGGAATCGGGGAGAAACTTACAAGACTGTCTCCTCCGCCGAATTGCTTTATAGTCATTGCAAAGCCGGGATTTGGCGTTTCCACAAAACATGTCTACCAAAACCTTAATCTTGACGGACTTGAAAGACATCCTGATATAGATGGGCTTATGGAGGCAATAAAGAACAAGGACCTTAAAAAAATGTCCGAAAAAATGGAAAATGTTTTGGAAACGGTTACTGCCAAAGAACATCCGGAAATCAACCGATTAAAACAGCTGATGCTTGAATGCGGCGCATGCGTTTCTCTCATGAGCGGCAGCGGACCGACGGTATTCGGCCTGTTTGAAAAGAAGGAAGATGCTAACAAGGCAAAGAAAATCATTGCTTCAAAAAAACTTGCAAAGCAGGTTTTCGTAACAAGATTTTTCAACATCTAGTTAAGGCTTAATTTAATGATAAACCACATGGTTTATGGAATTTAAAGGAGTGAGATCATGAAATTAGAGTTGGATATGAATGAATATTTACCACTTAGAGACGTTGTTTTCAAAACTCTCAGAGAGGCTATTATAAAAGGAGATTTGGCCCCAAACGAAAGGCTTATGGAAATTAAGCTTGCAAATATGTTGGGTGTAAGCCGTACTCCGGTAAGAGAGGCAATCAGAAAGCTGGAGCTTGAAGGTCTTGTTATTATGAATGCAAGACGCGGTGCGGTTGTTGCCCCGATTACAAAAGAAGATTTAATAGATGTTCTTGATATCAGAAGAGCAATGGAAAGACTTGGTGTAGAGCTTGCCTGTCAGAAAATCACAAAAGAAGAGATTGCTCTTTTGAAAAAGAAAAATACCGAAATTGAAAAAGCCGTTGAAGAAAACGATGCTCAAAAAATAGCCGATTTGGACGTTGAATTCCATGAAATCATCAACAATTCAACCAAAAACAAGAGACTGATAAATATTATAAACGGTCTTAAAGAGCATATTTACAGATACAGACTTGAATATATCAAAGATATTAAAGTTAAAGAAAAGATTATTGAGGATCACAAGCGTATAATAGAGGCAATCGAAAGCAACGATCCGAAACGTGCAAAGAAAGAAATTAAGAATCATATCGATGTCCAGGAGAAATTCATTTTGGATCATTTGGATGATAAATAGAATGGCAGGGGACGGCTGTCGCCGTAAAATCAAAAAATAAAAATCGACCTCGCAAGTAAACTTGCAGGTCGATTTTATTTTCCGATTTTCAGGCTTGTAGCTTAACCAAAGTATCTGTCATACAGACCCTTGAATGCTTTGCCGTGGCGTGCTTCGTCTCTTGCCATTTCATGTACTGTGTCATGGATTGCATCGAGATTTGCTTCTTTAGCGCGTTTTGCAAGGTCTGCTTTTCCTGCAGTTGCGCCGTTTTCGGCATCAATTCTCATTTCAAGATTCTTCTTTGTGCTGTCTGT
>CACZQX010000374.1 GCA_902783445.1 uncultured Lachnospiraceae bacterium | reverse complement strand
GTTGCGGGCGTAATAGTCTGCATATTCGAAATCGTAAAAACGGATAATCCGATAAATCGCGCAACCTGCGTGGTTATGGCTATTTTTATATCCTCAATGTTTATCGAAGCAATTAACATTTTCCTGGAATTTATGAGTCCGGGAGAGTTTGCAGTCCTTGCATATACCATTTATCTTGTGGGTCAGGTTGCAATATCAACCACCATACTCGGACAGAGCCTGTTGCGTGCAAGGCAGGCTGCCAGATTGGAAAAGGAAATATTGGAAAAACAAATAGCTGTGGCACTTAGCCAGATTCAGCCGCATTTTCTGTACAATTCGCTTAATGCGATCGAAGATCTCTGCTATGAAGATTCCGAAAAGGCAGCAAAAACAATTAATGATTTTGCCCAGTATTTAAGAGAAAATCTTGACTCACTAAAAGGAAGGGATTTGGTTTTGTTTTCCCAGGAACTTAAGCATACAAAGATTTATCTTAATCTTGAGCAACTTCGTATGGGAGATAAATTAAAAGTTGAGTATGACATAAAAGAAGAAAACTTTATGCTACCGACCCTTACCCTTCAACCAATTGTTGAAAATGCTGTAAGACACGGTATTTTTAAGAAGGAAGGACCGGGTAGAGTTAAAATCTCGACTCGTAGGGAAAACGATCATGCAATAATTGTGGTGGAAGATGACGGCGTCGGATTTGATGCAACCATAATCGGTAAAAGTACGGAGGACGGAGAAAGAAGTCATATTGGCATTATCAATGTAGGTAGAAGGTTAAAGGCACAAGCCGGAGGAAAACTTGAAATAGAAAGCACTCCCGGCAAGGGCACAAAAATAACAATACATGGTGGTAAAAACGAATGAACATTTTAATAGTTGATGATGAGCAAAGAGCCGTAAACAAGCTTGTTCGTGTTATTTCAAACAACAGGCCCGAAAACAATTTGTTTGCTTATACGAGTCCTTTGGAGGCTCTGGAGTTTGCAAAGGAAAATGAGATTGATATGGCTTTCTTGGATATGGAAATGGGCCAAATGCACGGAATAGATTTGGGGAAAAAGCTTAAAGAATTGTATCCTAAATTGCATCTTGTTTATGTTACGGCTTATGATCAATATGCTATCAGTGCAATAAAAATAAGGGTCGGGGGATATCTTCTTAAGCCCGCAAGAGAAGAAGATATCTTGGCGGAGCTTGATTTTGCTTACGAAAATATGGCTTTTTTGGGCAAAAAAAATATTAGGATTCAATGCTTCGGCGGATTCGAAGTTTTTGATAAAAACGGTGAAAGAATCGTATTTCACAGGGCAAAGTCCAAAGAACTCTTGGCATATCTTGTGGATAAACACGGAGTAAGCGCATCCACCGCGGAAATTGCGGGGGTGCTTTGCGAGGACAGGCCTTTTGATTCAACAACTCAAAGTATGATAAGAAAATACGTAAGCGAAATGATGCAGACTTTAAAAGCTGCGGGCGCTGATAATATTATTTCCAGAAGTAAAAATGCTATTTCGGTTAATAAAGAAAACTTTGAATGTGATTATTATAATTATCTTTTGGGGGACGTTCATGCAATGAACGCTTACAAGGGAGATTATATGATTGATTATAGCTGGGCTGAGTTTACAAACGGCAGTCTGTTTTAACTATTTCGTTTGTAAACGGAGAATAATAAAAAACTGAAAAAATAGTACTAAAGAACTAAAATATTTGTCGCGGATTTGTCACACATTTTTTGCTATATTATAGACAAGCAATGAGGGATTGCTTAAAGTACTTGCATCGGAAATTGCGGTTAGGGCCCGCTAGTAGGTACTTTCAAAATATCATCTTTAGGACGAGGGGATAGATATAGAAAAAATCAGGTTGAGGGACCTGATTTTTTTGTGCTTGAAATTTCACAAAAAAATCATTTGAAGTTATGGGAAAAGTATACTAATATAGTAGGGAGTTTAGTGTGACTAACTCACGGTGATTTTATTTTGATTTACTATAATTAGGGTATATAATATATACAGTGAGGTTT
>CACZQX010000373.1 GCA_902783445.1 uncultured Lachnospiraceae bacterium | reverse complement strand
TTATTATTGATATTATATAGTAAATTACTAGGTTTATAAAGATGTGTATTTATTTAGTACGTTGAGTTTGAATCTGTTTTTTTCAAACTCCAACATTCCTTCATCACGCATTTTACACAGTTCGTTTGACATTGCACTTCTGTCAACGGACAGGTAATCCGCAAGTTGCTGACGGTTGAACTGAATTGTAAACTCAGCATTGTTTTGCTTTTTTGCTTCCTCCGACAAATAAGAGATTAGTTTTTCTCTTGTTGTCCGTCTGGATATATTATCGATTTTTTGTACCAAGAATCTGTTTTTTTCTGAAATTGCAAAAAACAGATTCTGCACAACCATTGAATGAAAGCGGCATGCCGAAGAACAGGTGGTGATTATTCTCCTAATGTCAAAAAAGAAAACCACGCTGTCTTCAACCGCCACAACATCGTTAAGTAGGCTTCCGCTTTCCGGGGCAACATATGCTTCGCCAAACATGTCTCCGCTCATTATCGATCGCAGTATTGTTCGTTTTCCCCAATAATCATCCTTTTGAACTAAGAGCTTGCCTTCAGCCAAAAGCATAATATCATTTAAATGTTCACCTTGTCTTAATACATATTTATTCTTTTTGTATTTATTAAGTCTTGCGCCAAGGCAAGAAAGCATTGATTCTATCTCTTCTTCACCAACGCCTGCGAACAACTTGGTCCTTTTGAGTATTGGTATATATTTTTTCATAAATATTTCCTTTCGTTGTAAATACAACAGACATGTTTTAAATATTATATTATGATTTAAACACGAAATCAAGTCGAATGCTTACAGATATACATAACTTGTGTATTTGAGGGCAATTCACAATTATTAATTAATACATCAATTATGATAGGAGAAAAAAATGATTAGAAAAATAATTAAAATCGATGAAGAAAAATGCATAGGTTGCGGCGCTTGCGCAGATGCTTGTCACGAAGGCGCAATTGAAATGATTAACGGAAAGGCAACTCTTACTCGTGAGGACTATTGTGACGGACTGGGAGATTGTTTACCAACATGTCCTGCCGATGCTATAAGTTTTGAAGAACGTGAAGCTCCTGCTTATGATGAAGCTGCAGTGCTTGCAGCAAAGGCCGCAAAGCAGGCAGAACCTATAGCATGCGGATGTCCGGGAACAATGGCAAAATCAATCAAACGCGACAATGAAGTATCATCTGCTCCTCAAGCCAATCCTACAGTTAATATAGAAAGCAAATTAAGTCAGTGGCCGGTACAGATTAAACTTTTACCGCCAAAAGCACCTTACTTTGACGGTGCAAAGCTTTTGGTTGCAGCAGATTGTACTGCTTACGCCTATGGCAATTTCCACAACGAATTCATCAAAGATCATATAACATTAATCGGATGTCCAAAGCTCGACAGCATCGATTATTCTGAAAAGCTAACAGAAATCATCAAAAACAATGACATAAAAAGCGTAACCGTAGTGCGAATGGAAGTCCCTTGTTGCGGCGGTATTGAACATGCAGTTAAAACCGCACTTCAAGCAAGCGGCAAAATGATACCATGGCAGGTTGTAACAATCTCAACAGACGGAAGAATTTTAGATTAAATAAACATCCACCCGCATAGCGGGTGGTATTTCATTTTCGGGCATAGCCCTAATACTACTAGCCACCCACACGTGGGTCTTTTATTTGGCCTGCCAGCCATGCGTATTTTACTTGCTACCCGTAAACGGGTCTTTTGGATCAAAGAAGCTTAATTGGTCCATTTCTTTGTCTACTTTTAACTGATTAGCTATGTATTTTTTTATTGCTGCAGTGTCTTTCCCTACAGTATCCACATAGTATCCCTTGCACCAAAACTCGCGATTTCGGTATGCAAACTTCATATTTCCATACTTTTGAAATATCATAAGACTACTTTTCCCTTTTAAATATCCCATAAGTCCCGAAACGCTCATTTTGGGCGGGATACTCAACAAAAGATGTATGTGGTCCGGACAAATTTCACCCTCTATTATTTCAACACCTTTCCATTGACACAACGTTCTCATTATTTCCCTTATGTCTTCTCGTTTTTCGTTATAGAATACTTTCCTTCTGTACTTCGGTGCAAATACCACATGATATTTGCAGTTCCATTTTGTGTGTGCTAAACTTTTTACGTCTGTATTATGTTCTGGCATTGTACAGTCCTCCTAATGTGTTTTTATTTACGTAACTGGCAGGTCACGTTAATATTATACACATTAGGAGTTTTTTATCTGAAGATATCGCTAAAGCTTTTATGGAACCACGCGACTATCGCGTGGTTTTCGTTAGTCAAAAAAGGCTGCCACGAATGTGGCAGCCCGATTTAGTCCCGAAAGGGAAGTGTTTTACATCTCAGACGGTGTTTTCCATCCATGATGATC
>CACZQX010000372.1 GCA_902783445.1 uncultured Lachnospiraceae bacterium | reverse complement strand
GACCCATAACCACATCAAGATTTCTAAGTCCTATAGCAGTATCGATAAGGACAACTTTTTTGCCGAGTGTGGCAAGTCCCGTACCGATATTTGCAGATGTTGTTGTTTTACCAACACCGCCTTTTCCGCTTGTTACTACAATAACTTCACTCATAAATTTCCTCCTCTATATTTCAATGTCGTTAAGTACATCTTTATTTAACGGTTCAATATAAATATTGTCATCTTCTATAAATGCGATTTTCACATCAATAGCCTGTTTTCCTTTAAAAGCATAATCAGGACTTCTTGCGATAATATCGCAAATTTTGATTTGTATAGGTTGCATATCAAGTGCTATTACAAAGGACTTTTCATTGCCCTTGCCACCTGCGAATACAATACCTTTGAGAGTTCCTATAACAACTACGCTGCCACCCGCAACAACCTTGCCTCCGGGATTTACATCACCGATAATAACCAAGCTGTTGGGACTTTCAAGAACCTGACCGCTTCTAACGGTTCCCTTGTAAAACTGTGCCATTTGAGAATTAATATTTGAAATTCCCTCATTAACAAGGTTTTTGTATTCTTTTTCTTTTTCGTTTCCGCCTTCGGAAATGCAAACAATATTAAGATCCGAGTTTTCGGAAATGATATCAATCAGCTCTACTTGTTCGTCATCGCTCAGTTGTCTTCCTTCAAATTCAAGCGCCACGGAAGAATCCTTAAAAAAGCCGGCGGATGATTTGAACTTTTTTGCAACCAAATCTTTAAGTTCGTCAAAAGATATCTTGTCATCTAAAACAAGTTTGATACCGTTTTTGTTTCCCTTGATTATTACATTTCCTTTCAATGATTATATCCCCTTTCAAAGCGCTTCTCCAAAGCGTTATCTTAATCATGAACAACCGAAGTAGCCGGAATATCCGCCGCATTGGTCAAAATTGATTCAAGCGGAATTTCGCCATAGTAATATTTCATTACATCACGAGCCATTTCGGTTGAATAACCCGAAGAATCACCAAACGGCATAACTACCGATACGGCTATTTCCGGATTTTCGTAAGGCGTAAAGCCTATAAATACGGCATGGGAGCTTCTGAGTTTGTTCTCTTCGGCTGTACCGGTTTTACCTGCAACACTGAAGTCAACGCCCGAAAAAGTTCCTGCGGCGGTACCGCTTGTCACAACGGCTCTCATACCTTGATGAACCGTACTTATGGTAGATGCGGAGATTTCGCCTTCACTTGTAATTACAGGCTCATTTTCAAAAATAACATTTCCTTCCACATCCGTTGCTTTATCAAACAATGTAAGCTTATAGCAAGTACCACCGTTTGCAACGGTTGTGGTATATCTTGCAAGCTGAATGTTTGTATATGAGTTAGAACCCTGACCGATAGCGGTTGTTACCGCGTTTTGATCTGAAAAATGAGGTTCGTTTTCGCTTATTTCAACGCCGGACTTTGTGGTAAGTCCAACAATATTTGCATATTTTTCAATCAAACTCAGACCGTAGCTTGAGTCATAACCGCCACCGCCGGATGAACCCAGTCTGTAACCAACTTCGTAAAAGAAATAGTTACATGAATTCTGCAAAGCTCCCACAACATTAAGACTTCCGTGAGAACCCGGATAAATCCAACATTTCGGAGACGGAGTTATAGTCTTAAACTCGCTTAAATCTTGTATATAAGTGCCATCCGTAATAATGCCCTCTTCAAGAGCCGTAATGGATGTAAGCGGTTTGAATGTGGAACCCGGTGCGGTTCTGGTTTGTGTTGCACGGTTATACAAAGGAAGCGATAAATCGTTTGTAAGCTTGTTCCAATATGTGGAATCAACCGTACCGGAGAGTTTATTATTATCATAGCTCGGATAAGTAACCAAAGCCAAAACATTTCCGGTATTTACATCCGTTACAACAACGGAACCCGAACAAGGATCCAAAGCAACCATGGCAGGTGTGATTTCAAGGGTCGAAATTTTGCCGACCATCCATGAATATGCTGCATAGTAATTTCCAAGACTCGCATAAGCGGCTTCATCGTAAGGCAAAACCCCCTGATCGTAAATCATTCTGCAAATCTCATTGCCGCCGATGCTTCCGTCATAAACCATATAATAATAGATTTTTTTGGCAAAACCTGTATTTTCTTTTAAGTAATTAATAATAAAATCAACAAGGTCGGCATATATTTCGTCGGAATTGGAATATCCCGCGCCTTCCTTAATGTTTGATGTATTAACCCATCCGTTTTGAATGGCATACAACAAAAAGTCCTGCATGCTTATTTCATCGTTGGAAAAAGCAAGATAAGTTTCGTCTTCCGCATCCAAGCTTTGAGTATTGATTATATTCAAAGAGTCTGACTTCAAAGCATCGAATATATACCACATATATTCATTATACTCAGGTGAAAGTCCGTTAAGCGGGGCTTCAGTTGTGGAAGTCAATTCTTCCTGAATAATACTCAAAACATAAGCAAGTCTGTCTTGATATTTGTTGTAAACGTTTAATTCCGTATCGGATGCACCTTCTCTGTTGAGAATGGAAATATCAACAACATTGTTGTTAAGCATCTGATAGTAAACATCTTTGATCGGAACGTAAATAACTTTACTGTCCGTTGTTGGCGTAAAATCATAATTTACGATTTTACTGAGCAAAATACCCGCAATTTTTTGCTCCAACATATGATAGGTCGCAATCTGCAAGTCTTGATCCAAAGTAAGGTAAATATTGTTTCCGGAAGTTGCCGTGGATTTAACTTCCGAATCCAGCACATTACCCACACTGTCTACAAATACTTTTTCTTCGCCCTTTGTACCCTGTAAAGTAGTATCAAAATACTCTTCTATACCGGATTTACCTATGGTATCTCCGGATTCGTATTTAAAACTGTCGGTTTTTGCGTTAAGACTTTCTATTTCATCTTCGGAAATTTCGCCGGTATAACCGAGTATCGGAGCAAAATATACACTGTTATTGTAGATACGCACCGTATCTTGGCTTATATCTACACCGTCAAGAGTGTTTTTGTTTTCCAAAATTGCCGCAACGGTTTCATCGGAAACATTTGAAGCAATTGTTGTCGAAAGATACTTTTGATAATAATTAAGCGATAATTCATATCTGACACAAGCAATTTTTAGTTTACTCTCTAAAGAATAATCATCGCTTATGCCGAATTTCTTGTCGGAACAAATATATTTAAAGGTTTCATCGGCGGACTGTTTATCATAGCCTTTTTCCAAAACCTCAGCTTTTTTGATACCGTAAACGTTAATAAGAAATCTTATAAGTTCCGATTCCGATGATGTTGCGTAAGTTAAACTTCCATCAGATTGCGCTATAATCGGGAAATTGTTAACTACACTGTCACCGTGTTTTTCGATAATCGAAATTGTTTTATTTATAATTGCATTTGTTGTTTCATCATCATTTGAAGGATCTTCCATTATAACGGAATATGCAAGCTTATTGTAGGCCAAGACATTACCGTTTCTGTCATAGATATTTCCGCGAGTTCCTTCCGTATATACGGTCTTTTCTGTTCTTTGGATATAGTTATTCATGTAATAGTCGGCACGAATAACTTGCAAATAAAAAACTCTTGCTATCAAAATAATAGCAAAGATAACAAAAACCGCGCTTACAATTCCTATACGGGAATTAATTATTTTATTTAAATAGTATTTTAAATTACTAACTATGTTTTTAAACAAAACCCGTATACTCCTTTAAAATAATCTAATCGGATTCAGTCCTAAATCTCGTTATTGTTTGAAACGGCAAAATTAATTTTTGCGTCTTTTTCAACATATATGTATTTTATAAGCTTGGACAAAGGAATGAATATAATGCAAAAAACAATAAATGTATAGATAAGCTCCGGTAACATTACTTTTACAAAATAAAAACCTATTTCCAGTCTTCCTTTTAGGAAGAACCATATTACATAAAATACAAAATTATATATTAAATCGTTTAATACCAAAAATATCAATTGAAGCTTAAAGTCATCATCAAAAAAGGTTTTGCCCAGTGTCCCGTCTATATAGCCGAACATCAGTAAAATAAAGGTATTCACACCGAAAACCTGACCGTAAAAGCAGTCAATTAAAAGTCCCAAAAAGAAGCCCGCAAGCATTCCGACTCTTCTTCCTCCGAGAAATGAAAGAAGAAAAACTATCATAATAATCAAATTGGGGCTTGCATTGCCTATGGCAATCCATTTACAGACAGTGCACTGAAGAGTAAATGCCGCAATTACCAAGACAATCGCAAGAACTATCTTTTTCCAAAGCATTTTTATTCTCCCGTCTCTTTAAGTTGCGTTATTACCAACACATCCTGCAAATTTGTAAAATCTACAACGGTTGCCACATAACCCGATTTTGTAAGATTATTGTCATCTTCCGTAACCGAATGAATATAGCCTATTAATATACCCGGAAGATATTTACTGCTTATATGTGATGTTGTAATCATGGCACCGTCGGATACTTCAACATCTTTTGAAATGTTGCTGACACTTAAGTAACCATCTTCTATAAGTTGCAAGTCTCCGTTAACGACACACAAATCACTTGTTTCCACGAACTCCGCCGAAACACTCATGTTGTCGTTGATAATGGAACTTACAATTGAATAATTCGGTCCGACTTCGGTGATAATACCTACAAGACCGCCATTTGCAATAACATTCATATCCACGGCCATTCCGTCATTTGAACCTTTGTCGATGGTGAAAGTCGTGTACCATCCGTTTGGCTCCATGGCGATGATTCTGGCACCTGTTGTCGGATATGCGGAATAAGCTTCCTGAAGCTGTAAAAGCTCTTGAAGTCTTTGAAATTCAAGTTCGTTTTTTAAAAGCTGTGTATTTTGAAGAGTTAGATCATCAACCTGTTCTTTGAGCTTTTCGTTTTCTTCCTTCAAATCATCGATTTGAGCGAAAAAATCGGATTTGTCCGCAAACCAAAGACCGATATTGTTGATTCCTTTTTCAATGGGAACGAAAATACTGCCCACCACTCTTTTGAAAGGTGCGGCAAAAGAACTGTTTGATGCGGAAAGACCAATCATTATAACGCACAATAAAGCAAGTGCCATCAAAATATATTTATCAGGCAATTGCTTTCTGTGTCTTACTTTTTTACTTTCCTCTCCGACGTTTTTGTTGTTAAACATTATATATAAATCCCGCTATTTATATTCTTTTTCTTTAGGGAAATATCTGACTTTGTCGTATTTTGAGTCAGAATATATCGTATTTATTCCCGAAATGATGGAAAGTTCCGGATTGTCCGGAATATTAACATCCAATCCTGTTTCTTTCTTGATAAGTTTATCAATATTTTTAATGTTTGCGGAACCACCCGTAAGGAACATACCCGAATGTATGATATCGGCTGACAATTCAGGCGGTGTTTTTTCAAGAAGCATTTTAACGGAATCGATGATTGTATGAAGACATTCTTGGATTCCTTCGTTAATTACTTTTGAATCTACTTCAACTTTAACGGGAAGACCCGAAACAACGTTTCTTCCGTATGCAAACATTTTCTGTGTCTCTGCTTCCGGCTGATCGCCCAAAGCATCGGCAATTTGTATTTTGATTTGTTCCGCGGTTTTGCTTCCGATGAACAAATTGTATTTTTTACGAACAGTATTGATGATTACTTCATCGAATTTTTTACCGGCGGTTTTTATAATCTTTGTAAGGACTATGCCGCCCATGGAAATAACGGAAATTTCTGTTGTGTCTGAACCGATATTAACAACAAGATTACCTTTCGGACTTTCAATATCAATACCAACACCGACTGCATCCGCGATAGGTTTTTCAACAACGGAAACTTCTTTGGCTTTGATTCTTGACATGGAAACAATATTATAAAATGCTCTTTTTTCAACTTCGGTAATATCCGTAGGAACGGCTATGCAAAAAGTTGAACCGTTAACGATTTTTCCTCCGTTAAGCTTTCTGTACATAATGTCAAAAAGCTGCTCCATGCTCTTGATATCGGCAATAACACCGTTTCTGACAGGGAAAACAATTTCGATGTTTTCCGGTGTTCTTTCGTACATTTCGTATGCGAAATCGCCGCTTTCATACAAATCTTTTCCATCTTTGAGAGCAATAACGTTTTTTTCATTAACAATACTGCCATTATCGGTACAAACAAGCTTGATGCTGCTTGTGCCCAAATCCATTCCGTATTTTGATCCAGCCATTATATTTCCTCCCGGCTTTATAATTTTCCTATTGTTTTTAAACTAACAAATTTATTATCACCGATTATTATATGATCGGCTAAAGGAATTCCAATCAAATCGCCCGATTTTTTAATCAAGTTGGTTGTATCCAAATCAGCATTGCTGGGAAAAGGATTTCCGCTTGGATGATTATGGACCATTATTATTTGATTGGCTTTATCTTTTAAAGCTTCTATGAAAATTTCTCTTGGTGAAAGACATGACGAATTGGCGGTTCCCAAAGATAATTCAAAATCTCTTATAAGAAAGCCCGCATTATTCAAAAGCATGATAATAACATGTTCTCTATCTTCAAATCGAAGAGTCGGCATGTAATACATGGCAATGGTTTCGGGTTTGTTAAAACAAAGACCCGTCCATGCTTTGCTTTTTGTTATCCTTTCGGATAATTCCGCAATTACTTTTATTTGTATGGCTTTAACTTTGCCTATTCCTTTAAATTTAATTAAATCATCGTACTTATAACGAACAATATTTAATATTGCGGTTTTATCATCATTGCCGTTTAAAATTCTTGCTGCCAGTTCCACACTTGTTTCATCATCGGAGCCGCTTTTGATTATAATAGCAAGAAGTTCGGCATCGCTTAAATGTTTCACACCGTATTTTAAAAATTTTTCATATGGTTGAAGTTCTTTAAATTGTTCTTTAATTGTCTGCTTATCTTTCATGTTGCCTCCCGGGACTGCGCTCTCCAAGCCCAAAAGCTTCTAAAGTTAAGCAAAGATTATTTTACCATAATTTTTATGTAAAGTACATAGAATTTATATAGTAAATATGATATATCTACAGCTTGT
>CACZQX010000371.1 GCA_902783445.1 uncultured Lachnospiraceae bacterium | reverse complement strand
TCTTCACTGTCTTTACGTTTCAGGCCTTGGAAGACTTGGGCTTGGAGATATAAAGAAAGCCGTTAAAGACTTTAATGAAGTGTTAAAAGAAGATAAGTGTCATCAAAACGCATTACTTTATAAAAACGAGTGCGATAGCATAAACATATTATAAAAGGGAAAACCCGAGAAATAATCTCGGGCTTTTCTTTTTTATAAAAAGTATTCATTTACAATTTCTAACAGTCCGTCGTGCTCGTTATCATTCTTTGTGATAATGTCAGCGGCATCTTTAACTGCGGGAGTGGCATTGCTTACGGCGACTCCCGTGCCTGCGGCCTTTATCATTGAAATATCGTTATCTTCATCCCCGGCCGCGAAGGTTCTATCAATCGGGACAGACAGCATGTAAGATAATTTCTTTACAGCCTCTCCCTTAGATACGCCCTTAGGAAGCACTTCTAAGTATTTGGTGCTTGAAAATACCGTATCTACCTCGTTTCCAAAGGCACTCATTATCTTTTCTTGTAATTTATCAAGCTTTTCTCTATCATTAAGGCTTATTATCTGAAGCTTGTAAGCCCCGTTTTTTAAAGTAGAGTATAAGGATTTAACAACCTTATAGGGCATGTTAATTCTTGACCTGTAAAAAGCTAATTCTTCACCGTCCTTTAAAGTAACGATTTCTGAATCCGTGTAGCTGTGGACATACACGCCTTCCTCTTTGCAAAGGGCCTCAACCTTTTTGATGATATCGCGATTTAACTTTCTTTCAAACAAAGCTTTCTTTTGACTGTAGTCATAAATCAAGCCTCCGTTAAAAGAAACCACATAGGTTTCAGGATAATTTAACCCTAAAGCCTCGATTCGCTCAGTAATTCCCGGGAGAGGGCGGCCACTTGTTAAAATAAGCTTATGATGCTTTTTAGACATTTCATCAAAGGCCTTTTTTAAGTCACTGCTTATGGTGCAATCGTCCTTTAATAAAGTTCTGTCCATGTCCGTAAACAAAAGCTTACAGTTTGCATTTTCAATTTTTTCCAAGAATTCATCGGGGACGTATAACTTTCCGTATCCCACGCCTAAGTCAATTTTTTCTTTATTTGCGCCGTGAAAATCGCTTCCGCCGGATAATAACAGGTGATATTTTTCTGCAAGTTTTCTAATATCACGCTCATCCGCAGCAGTGTATGTGGAGTATACGGCCTCGATTCCCATAAGGCCCGCTTGCTTTAATTCGCATACAAGCTTATCAAGATTATTCTTTGATAAATGGTATAAAATCGGATGAGCTAAAATCGGCACACCGCCTGATTTAAGTATTAATTCAATGGCAAGCTTTGGAGTCACAAGTTTTCTTGGAACGTAGTAGGGACCGTAGTTACCGATGTATCGCTCAAAGGCTTCCTGCTTACTCTTTACATATCCTTTTCTTTGCATGTGATTTGCAACGTGGGCTCTTGTGATGACTGCCCCCGGAAATTCATTTAATAAATCTTCGTATTTTACGTCAAATCCTGCGTCTGATAACTTTTTACACATTTCAAGGTTTCTATCAAGCCTTGATTTAACAAAGTTATCAATGTAGTCTTTAAAGGCTTTTGACTCATAGTCTATAAAGAGACCCACCACGTGCACTTCCGAACCGTTATAGTCTGTGGATAATTCAATGCCGGGAATGACTCTTGGTGCATTTTTCCCTTCGCTTCTTAAGCGCTCTGAGTATTCTATTATTTCCTTAAGCCCTGCCACCGTATCGTGGTCTGTTAAAGCAAAGGCGTTTAAGCCCTTTTCAATGGCATAATCCACAAGCTCTTTTGTAGAAAAAGTGCCGTCAGAATATGTTGAATGTACGTGTAAATCTATCATTAAATACTCCCTTAATATTTAAAAGCCGTAGTTTAACCCACGGCTTTTAGCAATTTATTCTTCGTCATCCTCGCGGTTAGCCACAAAGACTGTTCTCTTTCTTGCCATTTCATCGTTGGCAAGGTATTCATCGTAGGTTGTAACCTTATCGATAATGGTTCCGTTAGGTAAAAACTCGATGATTCTGTTTGCGGTTGTTTCCACAACCTGGTGGTCACGACATGCGAAAAGCTCAACACCGGGGAACTTAATAAGTCCGTTGTTTAAAGCTGTGATTGATTCCATGTCAAGGTGGTTTGTAGGCTCATCGAAAATCAAGCAGTTAGCGCCTGAAATCATCATCTTTGAAAGTAAGCATCTTACCTTTTCACCACCGGATAAAACCTTAACCTTCTTTACACCGTCATCACCTGCAAAAAGCATTCTTCCAAGGAAACCACGTACGTAGGTCACATCCTTAACGGGAGAGTAGCCTGTAAGCCATTCTGTGATGGTGTAGTCGTTGTCAAATTCCTTACCGGGATCCTTGGGAAAGTATGCCAAAGATGTGGTTACGCCCCATTTATAGGTTCCTGCATCAGGCTCAAGTTCGCCTGCCAAAATCTTAAAGAGTGTAGTCTTTGCAAGCTCGTTTGAACCAACAAAAGCTACCTTATCATCGTGTCCTAAGATAAAAGAAACGTTATCAAGTACCTTTTCACCGTTAACGGTCTTTGTGAGGCCTTCAACCGCAAGCACTTCGTTACCGATTTCACGGTCAGGTCTAAAGTCAATGTAAGGATATTTACGGCTTGAAGGCTTAAGTGTATCAAGCTCAATCTTTTCAAGGGCTCTCTTACGTGAAGTAGCCTGCTTTGACTTAGAAGCGTTAGCAGAGAATCTTGAAATAAATTCCTGTAATTCCTTGATCTTTTCTTCCTTTTTCTTGTTGGCTTCTTTCATCTGCTTAATCATAAGCTGTGAAGATTCATACCAGAAATCGTAGTTACCGGCGTAGAGCTGAATCTTTCCGTAGTCGATGTCAGCAGTATGTGTGCAGACCTTATTTAAGAAGTAACGGTCATGGCTTACCACGATTACAGTGTTTTCAAAGTCGATTAAGAATTCTTCAAGCCATGCGATAGCGTCCAAATCCAAGTGGTTGGTAGGCTCGTCGAGCAAAAGAATATCGGGGTTACCAAAGAGGGCCTTTGCCAAAAGCACTTTAACCTTCTGGTTACCGTCAAGCTCGCCTACAGTCTTATAGTGAAGGTCTGTTTCGATTCCAAGACCGTTTAAAAGCATAGCAGCGTTTGACTCAGCTTCCCATCCGTCCATTTCTGCAAATTCGGCTTCAAGTTCGGAAGCACGGATGCCGTCTTCATCGGAAAAGTCTTCTTTTGCATAGATTGCATCCTTTTCCTTCATGATTTCATAAAGCCTTAAGTTACCCATGATAACAGTATCCAAAACAGGGTAAGCATCGTATTTAAAGTGGTCCTGCTCAAGGACTGAAAGTCTCTGACCGGGGGTGATGGTGATATCACCGTTTGTGGTCTCCAACTGTCCTGAAAGAATCTTTAAAAATGTGGATTTACCTGCGCCGTTGGCACCGATAAGTCCGTAGCAGTTTCCTTCTGTGAATTTAATATTTACATCCTCAAAGAGAGCCTTTTTGCCCACTCTGAAGGTTACATTGTTTGCTGCGATCATTTGAAAAACCTTTCTTATATATATGTCATTTTATTTGTCAACCTTTTTTATTGTACAGAAAATCCCAAATTTTGCAACCCTGAGGGAAATTTGGCTAAAGAACACACTTACAAAATCGCCATTATGCGTGCATTTAAATAATAAATTGCTAATAAATAAGTGATAAAGTGGGAAAGTAGTCTTAATTAATCAATATTTTCATTAAAAATAAAACAGAAGGTTGGGAGTAAAGCATGTCATTTTTATCTTTTATTGGAAAGAAAAACAGCGAAGAAGAGGTTTCTGAAGCCATTGAAGAAAGAAGCGTTGAAACACGCGAAGAAAGAAACAATGATGCAGACAAAAGAGCAGAATTAAATAAGGCCGTAACGGTTTCTTCTGACAATGCTGCAAGCGTTTCTAAGACGGTAGCCAAATTATCACAGGGCATGAACGAAGTATCCACAGCCCTTGCAAACGTGGCATCCAGAATCGGGGAAGTGATGGGAGAAGTGCACTCCCTTAATAAAAGGGTGTCAGACGGTGCGGATATAGTTACCGATATAAAGAAGCGTGCGGGTGCAATGCACAAAGAAACCATAGACAATAAAAACGAAACCCAGGAAAAGGTTAACCAAATAAGAGAGCAGCTGGCAGCCTCTTTGGAAGAAAGCCGAGAAGTTGAAAAGATAAAAGGCTTAACAACAGACATTATGAACATCGCGGGACAGACAAACCTTCTTTCATTAAACGCTTCCATTGAAGCCGCAAGAGCGGGAGAAGCAGG
>CACZQX010000370.1 GCA_902783445.1 uncultured Lachnospiraceae bacterium | reverse complement strand
TGAAGAAGACATCATTACTATTCTTCGAGAGGGACTATCGGTAGGTATGAATGTGATTGTAACAAATAATCAAACCGCAGGAATAGGATATAGATACTACTCTTGCTTTGGGGAAAGCATTGCTCTACATTGCATTGACCAGTCCGAGTATTCAACATTATTTGGTTATTCCAAACAGAGTGTAGATGATACGCCAGGAAGATGTCTAATTAAACTTGAAAAAAGAATTATTGACGCACAAATATATAACGCTTTTTATGGGGAAAAAGAGGTGCACAGGAAAAATAGTGTTGATGCGTTCATTAACTCAATAAACAATATATATAGAGACAAGGCAAGGGAAATTCCAATGGTTCCTGAAATAGTTAGAATGAACGAATATATAACAAATGATACCTGTTGGCCTGTCGGAATAGATTACGAAACTTTAGAACCTGTGCTTATTGATCTTAATAAAATAGTATCATTGGGAGTTATAGGAGAAAGCGCTGATAAAGAGTTGATAATGTCATCAATGTTAGCATTTATAGAACAATATGCTAATGCAGAAGTGTTTATAGCAGATGATTATTATGGAAAATTACGCAAACTAAGAAATAAAAAGATTAAAAAGAACGGAAGAAATACAGATGACTACAACATTATTGTTGATGAAATGCTTTCCGAATTAGAATTTAGGTACGAACATGCGGTGCATGATTCAGATCAATATTTGTATAACCTTCCTACTCAGGTGTTGTTGATTAATGGACCTGATTTCTTTGAAGCAACAATGAATGACAGGACAATGTTGGAAAAAACGCTTAAAATAATTGATGATTACAAGAACTTAGGCGTTTGTATTATAGCTTTTGGAATAGAAAATAGAAGAATTCCTGGTTTTGGGACAGATTTATTGAAAAGAATTATTGATAATGGCAATGTCATCATGGTTGAAAACCTAAAAGATATGAAGGCTTACGATATTTCATATGCAGAAGCAAAAAGGTTTTCGAGTTATAGGCAAGCAGAGGACATTTATTATGCAACCAATGGAGATTTACGCCGACTTAAGTTGGCTAAATAAATATACTATTTTTTTTCAATTTGATTTTACAGGGAGGATTTTTATTATGGCTGTAAGAAATGTAGATCATGTTGATTATTCTGCGTTAGCGCAGGCTGGTAATGATTATGGAGATGCTGCTATAAGGGTGGATGAGCTCCTTAAAAAGCTAATAAGCACAAATTCACTTTTAGCAAGTGCATGGCAAAACGATACTTCAGATGCTTTTTTGGAGAGATTTGAGAGGGAATATAAACCTGCAATGCAAAACCTTGAGGAATCAGTTGGAAGTCTTAGCAACTATTTAAAGAAGTATATAGAAGATCACCAAAGCGAAGATCGTCAGAAAGCTGCAGCAGTTAGAGGTTAGCTCGGCATAAAGGGAGGTGCCATTAATGCTGAATGATACCTCCCTGTTATTTTAGAAAGGCATAGCCACATGAATCAGAATGATTATCGAAGAAAAATATACAATTGTGAATCTGCTATAGATAGCTGTAGGAGGGATATAAGAAAATACGAAGAGTATAAAGACCAACTTAACATACTGAAGAAAAAACTTAGACAGTTATTGAAGAATATAGAAAGATCAAAGAGCAAAGGTCAAAAGGATATCCAAAAACTAAAAACTGCATTATCAACAGGAAGAAGGCTTTTCAAAGGTCAGTTTTTTAGGAATGTAAAAAATGTCTTTGGAGATACCAAATACACTAAAGCAAGAAATGAAATAGAAAGCAACATAAGTTCCGTAGAGAAAAAAATCAAATACTACGACAAAGAAATTAGTAAAAAAAGAGCAGAAATATCACAGTTAAGTGCCACGATAAGTAATTACAGAATAGAAATACGAGCTTTAGATACGCAGGAAAGGAACCAGTAATGGCTTTAACAGGGAAAAACTTAGTTGTTGTTGACGAATACTATGATGAAATAGCGATGCAGATCAAAGTTGAATGTGAAAATTTAAATGACGTTTTCGATTCATATAAAAGGGTTTTAACTGAAGTATGTAATAATGCTATTACTGAAGGTGAAACATCAGAGGCTTTACGTGCATTCAACAATTTGTCAAATAAGTTGTCGGAGATACCAAAAAAAATAGGTAACAGCTTATATCTATCGTTAGTTGCTTATCCTGATGCCGTAGATAAAGCGGATCAATACCTATACTAAACAGGAGCTTTTAATGATGAGCAGAAATAATTCATTTTATGTAAATTATCAAGAACTCGAAAGCTTGATTACTAGGCTCGTGGAGCTTGAGAAGCAAATTG
>CACZQX010000369.1 GCA_902783445.1 uncultured Lachnospiraceae bacterium | reverse complement strand
TGGTGACATCGTAAGAATGGACCAAGGCTTAGTAATGATTTTAATGAACGCAGGTATGGGTTGCGTTGGTTGCCCATCAGCACAGGCGGAAACATTGGAGCAGGCTTGTATGGTTCACGGCATGAGAGTTGATTCACTCGTTGATGAGATGAATACATATCTTGCTTCAAAATAATTAAAAAAAATCAAGGCAATGTTTACTTTTGTAGACGTTGCCTTTTTTCTCTATTCTTTTTTCCTTGATGCTTCGTATCCCACAAACTTCATGAAATTCGAAAGCCACATCAATTTGTCGGTACCTACGGGACCGTTTCTTTGTTTAGCCGTAATTATTTCCGTTACACCTTTTTCAGGACTTTCCGGATTGTAATAATCGTCACGATATAAGAACATTACAATATCCGCATCCTGCTCGATTGCACCGGATTCACGAAGATCCGAGAGCATCGGGCGATGGTCGGTTCTTGACTCAACCGCACGGGAAAGCTGCGACAATGCTATTACCGGCACATTCAACTCCCTTGCCAAACCTTTAAGCGCACGAGAAATCTCGGAAATCTCCTGCTGTCTGCTTTCCGAACGACCGCTGCCGTTCATAAGCTGCAAGTAGTCAATCATGATTATATCTATGTTGTGCTCAAGCTTATATTTTCTGCATTTTGAGCGCATTTCCGGAATAGTGATACCGGATTTGTCTTCGATAATAAGTCTCGAATGGCCCACCACATCAGCGGCCTCAATCAAACTGTCATAGTCTTTTTCGTCAAGACGACCCGACATGATTTTTTGTCCGTCGATACGACCTTCCTGAGCCAAAAGACGGTTAACAAGCTGAACCTTTGGCATTTCCAAGCTGAATATAAGTACGGTTTTTCCGTTCTTAAACATATTTTGGGCAAGATTAAGAACAAAAGCCGTCTTACCCATAGACGGACGGGCGGCAACCAATATAAGGTCCGAATTTTGAAGACCCGATGTCCTTCTGTCCAAATCCGCAAAGCCTGTTGAAATACCCGTAATACCATCCGTCGAGGCGCTTGCCAGCTCGATTCTGTCCAGCGCTTCTCTTACGACCTCGCTGATAGGCACATAATCGCTTGAGCCTTTTGATTGCAAAAGCTTGAAAACTCGCTGCTCCGTATCATCAAGCAAATTGCCCACCGTATCGCTTTCGGCATAACAATTGTTTGCTATTTCTTCCGTCATTTTAATCATGCGGCGAAGCATGGCTTTTTCATAAACTATCTCCGCATAATTTTTAATATTTGCCGATGTGGGAACCGCCTGAATAATCTCCCTTAAAGAATCTCTGCTTGCGATTTCTTTGGGAACATTTTTATCCCCTATTTTTTCGGCAATGGTTATATCATCAACCGGCTTTCCCTCATTATATAATTCCGCAATTGCTTCAAACAATGCCCCATAGTTTTTATTGTAAAAATCGTCCTTTGTAAGACCGACGGTTTCGCAAGCCACCGAAATGGCATCTTTATCCATAATCATGGCGCCGATTACGGACTGCTCCGCCTGTATGCTATGCGGCATCACTCTTTTTAAAAGAGCTTCATCCATAAATCAATACCTAACCTTCTACAACTTTAACGGTTAAATCCGCAGTAACGTCCTTGTGCAATTTAACCTGAATGATGTGGCTGCCCAGAGTTTTTATAGGCTCCTTCATCTGAATTTTTTTCTTATCGATATCAAGCTTCATCTGTTCGGCAACGGCCGCACCGATTTCTTTTGCTGAAACGGCACCGAAAAGCTTGCCGCCTTCTCCAGCCTTGATTTTAAGCTCAACAGAGCCTTCTTCAATCTTAGCTTTAAGCTCTTTTGCAGCTTCCAAGCGTTCTTTTGCAAGCTTGTCATCGTTTGCTTTTTGAAGCTTAAGATCGTTCATGTGCTGAGAGTTTGCTTCAACACCTTTTTTCTTCGGCAAAATAAAGTTTCTTGCATATCCATCGTTAACATCTACAATATCTCCCTTTTTGCCAAGAGATTTAACATCTTCGAGTAATATAACTTTCATTATAGGTCTCCCTCTTCCATCATTTTATTTACTGTTTCTTTTATTATACGCTTAGCCTCGTTGATGGTGCAGTTGGAAAGCTGCGCTCCGGCTGTATTCATGTGACCGCCGCCGCCGATTCTTTCCATAACCAATTGAACGTTAAGTTCTCCCGTTGAACGAGCGCTGATATAAATTTTGTTATTATAATCCGTAAGAACAAAACTTGCTTTTACATTGTTAATGCTAAGCAAATCGTTGGCTGTTTGGGCAACCACAACAGTTGGGCTTTCGATATCATTTGAAGGACATTCTGTAATGGCAAATTGATCGTCAAAAATCTCGGCTTTTGTAATTGCCTCGGCTTTAGCCTTGAAGTCGCTTAAGTCATCTCGGAAAAGCTCGCGAACTCTTGTAATGTCCGCACCCATTTTTTTAAGGTATGCTGCTGCCTCAAAAGTTCTTACACCCGTATTGGTCGAAAAATAATTGGTATCAATAAGAATACCCGCATACAAAGCTTCCGCTTCAATCTTCTTAAGCTTGATAGAGTCGGAAACGTATTGCAAAAGCTCTGTAACCATTTCGCTTGCGGATGATGCAAAAGGCTCAATGTAGGACAAGACAGGGTTTTCGATAATGGACGAACTCTGTCTGTGATGATCCACAACAACAATGCTTTTTGCAAGAGATAAAAGTTCCGGACATTCCACGAT
>CACZQX010000368.1 GCA_902783445.1 uncultured Lachnospiraceae bacterium | reverse complement strand
ACAAGCTTCTTTTCGTATAATTCCTGCACAATCTCCAATGTCTGAGCCGGGCTTATTTTAAAGAGCTTGGAACATTCGTTTTGAAGCTCAGCAAGATTAAACAAAAGAGGCGGATTTTTCTTTTCTTTTTTCTTTTCCAAGGCCACAACCCTGCCTTTCGGCAGTGCGGTGTCTCCGGCTTTTTCGCAAGCTGCTTTGCCTATGGCAACAATCAGATTCTTGGCATCTTTTTCCTCTTTAAAGCCGTTTTCCTTGTACAATAACGGCGAATTAAAATAGCCCGATTTTTCCGCTGCCTTCCATTCAAACTCAATATTGCCCTTGCCTTCCTCCAACAAAGACGCTTTATCGATAACCCTGTAAAAAGGTGTCTTAACAAAAGCCCTGATTTCGCGCTCTCTCTTAACAACCATACCCAAAACGCAGGTCATAACACGGCCTACGGAAACTGATGCAAACTTAAGTCCCAAATAGCCTGCAATACTGTTGCCGTATTTTAAAGACAGAACTCTTGAGAAGTTAATGCCCATAAGATAATCTTCTTTTGCACGACAATAAGCCGAATCCGACAAATTGTCATATTCGGCTAAATCCTTGGCTTCTTTTATGCCTCTTATTATTTCTTCTTCTGTTTGAGAATCTATCCAGACTCGGCGACGTCCCTTTCCTTCCACATGAGCTTCCTGTTCCACCAAACGGTAAATATATTCACCTTCACGTCCCGAGTCGGTGCAAACATAGATGGTATCCACATCCTGCCTGGTTAACAAAGATTTAACGATGTCAAATTGCTTTTTGACACCGTCAATAACTTCATACTTATATTCTTTAGGAACGAAAGGAAGTGTATCCATTCGCCATTTTTTAAGAGCTTCATCGTATTTTTCCGGATAACTCATGGAAACGAGATGTCCCACACACCAAGTAACCACATAATCCTTTGACTCTATATAGCCGCCGGACCCGGAACCGTTTATCTTAAGCGCCTTTGCAAATTCTTTTGCGACGCTTGGCTTTTCCGCTATAAATAATGATTTTCCCATATTTTATTTTCCTTGATCGTCCAAAGTTAAGCTGTAACCCGGCATAAAGACTTTTAAGAAATAATCCACTTCCTGCATCTTCATATCCTTAACAGCCTTAAGTGTGGACTTTTCGGCCTTTTCAAAATCTTTGTTGCCCATTCTCTTTTCTTCAAGGCACTTAATATAGGCGGAAAGCTTGTCGGCAGCTTTAACAAAGCGCCACAAATCCGCTTCCTTACCCTTACCGTCCAAAGGCTCGTCCATAATGGAAAGATAAGTTTCTTTCATTTCATCCGGCAAAGTCTTTGTCAGTTGAACCTTCGCATGGCCCTCAACATTTTTATATGCATCTTTAATTTCCGGTGCAAAATATTTAATGGGTGTCGGCAAATCTCCCGTTATGATTTCCGACGCATCGTGAAAGAGGGCCAAAACCGCCGCTCTTTCCGCATTAAAGTTTCCGCCGAAATAAGTATTGCTTATAACAACCAAAGCGTGCGCAATAATGGCAACATCCAAACTGTGCTCCGCAATGTTTTCCGTTATGGTATTTCTCATGAGTCCCCAACGATTAATGTATTTCATGCGGGACAGCATGGAGAAAAAATTGCTGGCTTTCGTATCCATAAAAATCATTCTCCCATAGTTAGTCTGTTATACATTTTAGCAAACATTCGTTCGTTAATCAATGAGAATATCTTTATGTAAACATTAATTTTCCTCGCTTCTTTTACTTACAATCAAAGCCGCAAGTCCGCCAAGCATCAAGAGAGCAACGCTAGTATATACCACAAAGTCGTTAAAATCACCCGTGGTCGGAGTTGCGGATGCGCTGTCTTCATAGACAATGGCATAGGTCGAATACAAGTCGGAATAGGATTTAAGCATGTCTCCCTCTCTGCTTGCATCCAACAAAGCCAACTCGCCTTCATGAACTCTTGCAAGCTTAAAAGTACGCTCCATTCCCAAAGGCACATCCCCGGCGCCGTTAGTCAGAGGAATGCTAAGCAATATACCCTTATCAAGCTTTGTAATATAGCCAAGTAATTCGCCGTCGGCGCTTACTTCGATGTTTATGTCAAAATAGCCCGCTATTTTTTGATTTCCCGACAAGCCCGAATTTACAATCTCCGCATCTTCTGCCAACTCCTCGGCGGATTTTTCCGTAATGTTCAAGCCAACGCTTATTGTTTTTCCTTGTTCAATACTTAAAACAATCAGATCGCAAAGTTCAGGGGACATTCCTTCCGGAGCCTCACCGCTTAGCGCTTTTGCAAGCATTTCATCAAAAAGTTCGGTAAGCTCATCCCTGCCACCATCAGGATTAACGGTCGGTGCTTTTACACATATTTCATCTTGCGTGTACAAAGATACAGCATACAAGCTTTCAATATATCCGCTGTTTTTTGCAATAAGATTCGGTGTATAACAATAACCGTCCGCCAAAAGGCTGTTTAAATATTCGGCAGCATCTTTATCTATAAAGTTGCTATTGCCATGAATTGTAATTGCACCGAAGTCTTCAATTGCAGGATTATATTTTGCAAAGGCTCCTCCTTTGATTTTTACATCCGGAATATCATCACCTTGGGGCAGTATAAGAAGGGCTGAACAATCTCCCATAAAATAGCCACCGTTAATATTTACCGGACCGCCCACACCCGATGTCAGCACAGCGACGGATTTTTCTCCGCTTGTAATAGTGCCTTCATTAATTGTTAAAGATCCTCCGTCATCTGCAAAAAATACAATTCCGTTACAAATAGGCAAATCATCCGAGTCCAAAAGATTTACAATAAGCGCATTGTTTATTGTCACATTGGCACCTTGAATATTCATTGTCGGTTCAAGTTGGGAATTCGAATCCTCATGTACAAACATACCCCCATTAATGACCACATCCGGGTGTACGCCATCGCCGTATGGACCAAATTGAATCCTATCAAAACCACCATCGTTTATAAGGCAATCGCCATAAGCGTTTACTTTGGAAAATGTGCCTTTTTCAATTGTAAGATTTCCCTTTACGGTGACTTCGCCGTAAAAGGCGCCGTCTGAAATATCAGCATCATTTCTTACGTACACATATTTAAAGAAATTGCCGTCCTTAACAGTCAGGTTTTGTATGTATATAGGACCTCCAAATAAGCCGTCTTCCACCGTCAATTCAACGTCATCGTAATTATTGTTGTAAATATAACCGAAAAATGCACCTCCGGTAATTATTGTATCATTGTAAATACCGATAGCATCGCAATTTTCAAAATAAGCATCGGCTACTCTTATCGTTCCGAATAGTAGCTCGCTTGAATCCGCTATCGTAACAAGCGAGTCACAAACCACTGCCTCATAATTAACCCCTCCCACACACATGGGACTTACAAGATCTATAGTGTGTCCGTTAAGGTCAAAAAGAATTTCCTTATTCGCTCCTCCGTCAATAAAAATCGACTCTTTTGTAAGCGTAATATCCGTTTCAAGTTTAACCGAGCCCGAAATCGTGAAAAAGCCGCTTCCCGCCTCATAGCCGGAAGGAACATCTTCATCGGTATAAACGTTATATTCAATAACGTCCGCTTGTATTACCCCCGGATTGTTTCTTGCGGCCGTTATAATCTCCTCCGTCAATAAAACCGGATCGCTTTTGGCATGCAAATTAAAAGGCATCAAGCCCATTATTAGAATTGTTGTAAGGAAAATTGCTAAAACAGCTGAAGTTTTTTTAAGAATCCCCGTCATAAATATACCCCCAATAAGCTTATTATTTATTTTAACAATTATCCGGCCCGTGTTCAACATTATCTTTTTGTTAATTTATCCCCCAAAGCTATGACATAATTACTTTAGAAAGTGTTTTTAAGGAAACCCCGCTCTACCTTTTGGACCTTTTCGAAGAAGACAATCTTATGGATTACAATCTCTTTTGTTTGATATCCCCTACCAGTTTTTCCTGCGGAAACCTTGTGCCAAGCGTATTT
>CACZQX010000367.1 GCA_902783445.1 uncultured Lachnospiraceae bacterium | reverse complement strand
CTGAAAATTACCGTTTCGGCCAGATCATTTGCATTGTGTGCAACCGCTATTTTATCGGCTTTTTCTTTATCCCTAACTTCTCTAAAAGCCCTATACCTGACAATTCTTCCTTCTTCTTCTTCGGATAATCCCTCTTTTTTTGCCAATGCAGGTACATCATATTTGAATCCGAAAAACTTAACCCCCTTACTTTCGCATAGTTTTTCCACAAATTTATAGTCTTCATCCGCATCTTTTCCCCTTATTCCATGATGCACATGAACCGCAAAAAGTTCCAGATCATATCTTTCTTTTATTTCGCAAAGAATCTCAAAAAGGCATACAGAATCAGCGCCGCCTGAAACTGCGACAACTATTTTATCTCCCTTATTAATCATCTTTTCTTTTTCAATGAATTCTAAAACTTTTTCCAACATTACTTCTTTAATCAAATTTAAATAAAGCACCCTATCTTTAGGATGCCCTATAATTGTCTATTTATTAATTTGTTGCTTTAAAGATTATTTCATCCGGATAAACATATCCAATACTTTTTGCAACTTCCTCCGCGTATTTTTTGGTCTGAACATATATTTTTTGTTCTTCCAAATCCGCTTGTCTTTGTTCCTGTTCCTCAAGTTCATCCAAAAGCGCTTGTTCTTGCTTTTTAAGCTCTGCATTTTTGTTGTAAACACTTATCATATGGCTTCCGAAAACAATGCACATTAAACAGACTACGGCAAGCATAGTTATAATCCCGATATTAACTTTTTTCTTCTTCTTAACCTTTAGTCTTCTCACAAAATCCCCCAAATGATTTACATAACATTTATTCTAAACTTATTTTACAATTATATCGGCATTTTTTCAATAGTTTTTAGGTTTTTTACGCAAAGCCGCTCCGCCTAAATTAAAGTAATTTGTACATTTCTTTGGCATCGTCTTTTCTGACATTGTCCGAAACGTCCAATATTTCGGCCTTTACGGTTCGTGTTCCGAAAAGAATTTCTATTACATCTCCTACTTTTACACTTGTCGATGCCTTGGCTGCTTTACCGTTTATCATAACTCGACCGGCATCGCAAGCTTCATTTGCAACGGTTCTTCTTTTTATTAATCTCGAAACCTTAAGGTATTTATCAAGTCTCATATTTTTCCTCTTTTAACACAAAACACCCTGCAAAAAATTGCAGGGTGTCAATAATATGGTTAATTATTTTTTATTAACGATATCTTTTAAGCCTCTACCAGCTTTGAATTTTGGAGCTTTTGAAGCTGCAATTTTCATTGGTTTGCCTGTCTGAGGGTTTCTACCTTCTCTAGCTGCTCTCTTAACAACTTCGAATGTACCGAAACCAACTAACTGAACTTTGTTGCCTTTCTTTAACTGTTCAGCAACGATGTCTGTGAATGCTCTTAAAGCTTTTTCTGAATCTTTTTTTGATAACTGTGTTTTTGCAGCCATTGCTGCTACTAATTCTGCTTTGTTCATGAACAAAATCCTCCTCTGAATACTTTGTGCACAAGGCACATGTTTTATTAATCTCTCCCAAGCATAATTGCATGGTTTCCTTAAAGCACCTTGCTTGGCGCCTCTAAATATATTTATATTAGATTTTTGCCCATTTGTCAAGGAAAATCAAGGATTTTTCTCAAAAAAAATGTCATTTTTTTCGACTTTTACGTTGAAAAACGTCTGTATGCCGCACTATTACTGCAACAAAGTAAAAAAATCTTTATCGCTTGGACAAAGATTTTTTTAGGTTTTTTAAAGTATGCTATATTTCCGAGCTAAGCAAAGTTGTGTGTGTGAGTGGTTGTCAACCTCGCTCCTCTTGTTCTTATTATACTTCGAAATTTAATTTTTGTACAGAGAATCATAAAAAAACTTTTATTACTGACAGGAATATATAATTGTGATATTATTGCTTTTGAGAGGTGACATCATGGAATTTTCTTTAACATCGGTAACATTACAACAAATCAATATTTTTATAAACGTTGTGGAAACCGGCGGTTTTGCTAAGGCAAGCGCTGCGCTTTTGATGACTCAATCAGCTGTAAGCAAAAGCATTGCAAAGCTTGAACAGTCCTTGGGCATAACCCTGTTTCACAGAAGCACGAGGGAAGTTAACTTAACGGAAGCCGGCACTCTTTTATATAACGAGTGGAAGCCTATTTTACAATCAATCAACAACGGATATATTAAAGCCCGCGCAATACAAAACGAAAGCACTCAGGTATTGAATATCGGCATAATGAATACCGCTCGTCCCGACAAATATCTTAAAAACTTTTCAGAGACATTCAACATCAAATATCCGGATATTTCCGTTATATTTGACAGTCAATATTTATCCGAGCTGGAACTGGGACTTGGTAACGAAAAATACGATGCAATTATGCTGCCTGATTTTGAACGATTCAGTGTTGATGACATCGGCTTTAAATGGAAATGGGTTGCCTGTTCCACAGCCTATGTAATCGTCCCGAAAGATCATCATCTTTCTTCAAAAAAGGCTCTCAAAACCAAGGATATTTTAAACGAAAAACTATCCGAATTGGAAGAACATCAATTAGGCTCCAGTTTCAGACGGGATATTAAGGAACGTTTCAAACCTTACGGCGTAACGCCTAATTTTGCCTATAAGTATAAAAACGCTTTTAATGTTATGTTCAATTTAAACACCAACAATTCTCTTTCCATCGTGGATAAGTTTTTTGATTATCCCGAAAACGATCATTCCGTTCTTATTCCTTTAACGGACCAGACAAACGGAATCATATGCGCGTGGAATCCTAAAAGAGAAACCCTACCTTTAAAGAAGTTTCTTTCTTCATTTAACGTTTCTCCAACAAGCAACAAATAATCAGCAATATAAAAACGTCCGGAATCGAGCTTAAAGCTGCAACTCCGGACGTTTATTAACTTATTTATTTATTATTTTGCTTTTTTAGCCATTGCTTTAAACACAAGTGAAAGCAAGAAGCCAATAGCTGCAACAACGATTGCAATTACAAAGGCCATAAGAAATGTTCCTGTTGAATTATAAACAGCCTTAACAATCATAGG
>CACZQX010000366.1 GCA_902783445.1 uncultured Lachnospiraceae bacterium | reverse complement strand
ATGCCGAAAAAGCGACATATTCGCCTTAAATTATCATATTTAGTTTCATTCTTGGTATTTTTTGATTAAATAGACTCTAAAATGATTGTATTAATCAGAATGATTATAAAAGCTTCCAAGCAGAATCGAACTGCTAACTGAATATTACGAGTATCCTGTTATACCATTTAACTATGGAAGCAAATATCGTAAGAAGGGGCCCACGAAGTGGGAAGATTTCTTGCGACCCGGCTCCTCGCCGGAGTCGCTTTACTCGCGACTCAACCATTCTACCACATTTCGCCGCCTTCTTCAAGGACTAATCTTCTTCGTGTCTGCCTGTTTCGTAGTATCTGCGTTTTGCAACATACATTCTTTCGTCGGCTTCACGAAGCATTTCTTTTATATTAATATCCTTATCACGCCATACAACGCCAACAGATATGTTAAGGTCTTCTTGTGTTGATAAGTAAGCAAAGAAATCCACCATTCTTTCGTTGGTTTCTTCTTTCGAAATATCTCTTTGAACAATAACAAACTCGTCCCCGCCGAACCTGTATATGTTTTGGTATGGGAAGTAGGACATAAGGGCGTTTGCGGCTCTGCAAAGAAGCTTATCGCCTTCTGCGTGTCCGAATTTGTCATTACATTCTTTAAGGCCGTCAACATCGGCATAAATAACGGCAACACCACGTCCAAAATCCTCGTCTTCTTCCATGCGCATTTCAAATGCGTTTCGATTGAGAAGGCTCGTAAGAGAATCCACCGTTTTAGATTTTATTATATATTGATCGGTCAGTGATAAATGTTTCTTTTCAATAATATATCTGAGCATAGAGCTTATACGCATAACAGCTTCGCACTCTTCTTCCGTCCAATCGCGTTTGTAGTAGGTAAGCATTCCCACTGAACCGTCAAAGAAATCATCTCTAAAGAACATTCTTTGAAGAATATTCGGCATAGTTGTGCCTTCTTCAATTGAAATACAAAAGGTTACAATATCGGATCTGTCGTGGCTGTTTATAATGCTTTCAACCTTTTCGTGATTAATCGGAACAATATAACCAAGTTGCACGTATTGAGCATCTTTAACAGCCTCATATATAACCTGCAATCCTCTTTTATCCGGAAGTGTTACACTGATAAAAACGCTGTCAACGTCATATGCATCACGAATCGTTGCCAAAAAGACGTTAATCTCTTCGTCCGTAAAATCTCCCAAAGTCAAAAATCTTGCAACCATCTTGTCAATAGCTTGGTCGATACGAATTTTCTTGCGTTTTTTGCTCTTGAGAATTTTGTACAAATCCTCGCTTATGCCAACTTCATGTTCCTCTTTGTTTTTGATTTCTTCGGATTTTTTGTACCATTTAACCGTTTCGCTGTTAAATTCAAGCATATTTTGCGCTTTTTGGATAATATCTCCCACAGCAACGGTTTTGTTGCCTTCAACAATGATACCTCCGAAAGAAGCCCTGTAACCTTTGGCCTCTTCGAAATCTTTTATTAAATTATTAACGCCGTGAACCACGTAATCTATCACTCTGTCGTCATACGGAATAAGTACAAAGAAAACGTCTCCGCCATTGTATGCCGAAACGGTGCCGTATACCGTGTCCATATTCCGCAAAAAAGTTCCCACTGCGTTAACGAGTTTATCCGCTATGGTATTTCCGTAGTTTTTCTTTAATTCCTGAAAATTATATACTTTCATGGAAATAAAGCAATGAGTTATATCATAAGCAAGAATCTTGTCTTTGGCTTTTTTAATAAAAGAATAGCCCATAGGAAGGCCTGTAAGAGGATTGTTGGCCTTGTAGTTGTAGGTTGACATAACACTAGTCACTTCGCTAACGATCGAAACATTATGCTTTACAACCGTGTGAACAAGTACAAACTTTGCCTCGCCTTCTTTCCTCCATGGTGCCGGAAATACGATCATTTCGACCTCGTTCCAGCAGTCTATGCCATTGTATTCTTTAATTGTATCCCGATGAAAATTGCTTTTTTCGGACATTCTATTTAAGAATACGTCTTTTTCGAAAAAAGCTATAACCCTTTCAATGTCGCTTGCAACCAATCTTGTATTTGCAAAATGTGCAACAAACGGAATCAACTTTTCTTCATGTTTTACAATCATGCTTCCATCAGCGGCTTGCGCCAAAAGACCGATTGTCCCTTTATCAAAGTCGACAAGTAAAATGGTATTATTGATGTTTTCATCAAAGACTTCTTCAAAAAGCCTTGAGCTTTCTTTGCCTTCTAAACTCATTTCCTTAAACTACCCCATTATTTGGCAATTTACAAATGGGCAAATTGCCTTAACACACACTATACACTCCTAAATTTTATGAATAAAAATACCGCTTCTGAGCTTTGGTTCAAACCAAGTGGATTTCGGAGGCATTAATTTTCCATCATCCGCCACACTGAATAACTCCGCCATGGATGTAGGATACATGGAAAATGCCAGCTTCATGTCAATCTCACAACGCTTTTCTAGCTCTCCGAGGCCTCTTATTCCCCCTACAAAATCGATTCTTTTATCCGTTCTCGGGTCCTTAATGCCAATTATTGGACCAAGTAAGTTGTTTTGAAGGATTGATACATCCAAGCCTTCAACCGCATCGTCGCTTAAGATGCTTTCTTTTGCAACAAGTTCGTACCATTTACCTTCAAGGAATAGGCCGAATGTTGCTTTTTTTGCTGGCGCGTAAGCCTTGTCACTTTCTTTAACTTCAAAGCCCGCAGCCTTAACCTTTTCAAAAAATTCTTCTTTCGAAAGGCCGTTTAAATCCTTTACAACCCTGTTATAATCAAGGATTTTCAGCTCGCTGTCCGGGAACATAACGGAAAGGAAATAATTAAACTCCTCATTCCCGGTGAAGTTTGGGTTTTCCTCTCTTCTTTTAAGACTGACCTTTACGGCGCTGGCCGCACGATGATGTCCGTCCGCAATATATATTTCATTAATTCCCGCAAAAATATCAATAATCTTTGCAACGAGAACTTCGTCGCTTATTTTCCAAACCCTGTGGCCGATACCGTCTTCGGAAATAAAGTCGTAAAGAGCATTTTCTTTTTTCACTTCCGAGACGATTTTGTTGATTTCTTCTTTTGCTCTGTAAGCCAAGAAAATCGGACCCGTTTGAGCACTTAAAGAATCCACGTGATTGATTCTGTCCTGCTCCTTGTCCGCGCGGGTGTTTTCGTGCTTTTTGATGACATTATTCAAATAATCGTCAACGCTTGAGCAAGAAACTATACCCGTTTGGGAACGGCCATCCATGGTAAGTTCGTATAAAAACAAACATTCCTTGTCGTCCTGTATAAATGTGCCTGTCTCACAAGCCTTGTCAAAAAGCTCTTTTGCTTTTTCATAAACTTTCGGATCGTGTGGGTCCATTATTTTATCAAAAGCCGTTTCCGCTCTGTCGATTTTCAAAAAGGAAAGGGGCTCTTTTGAAACAACTACCTTAGCTTCTTCGCTGTTATATACATCGTATGGAAGAGCCGCAACTCTTGATGCGACTTCCGTATTCGGTCTTACGCATTTAAATGCCTTAATTTTAGCCATTTGTAACTCCCAACTAACAAATCGTTAATTTTTATCATTTATTTTTACTATTTTTTATTTCACTTTATACTTTTCAATCATTAAACTAAAATCTGAATTTGTCTTCAAAATAGTTTTTAAGTTCGGTTATTTTAATACGTTCCTGCTCCATTGTGTCACGATCGCGCACCGTTACGCAGCCGTCTTCTTCCGACTCGAAATCGTATGTGATACAGAATGGTGTACCGATTTCGTCCTGTCTTCTGTAGCGTTTACCGATGTTTCCTCTGTCATCGAACTCGCAATTGTAGTATTTGCTCATTTCCGCATAAATCTTTTCGGCGCCTTCGTTTAATTTCTTTGAAAGCGGCAAAATACCGATTTTAACCGGCGCAATTGCAGGATGGAAATGAAGTACCGTTCTTACATCGCCCTCGGCAATTTCTTCTTCGTCATAAGCACTGCAAAGAAATGCAAGTGTTACACGGTCCGCACCAAGTGATGGCTCGATAACGTAAGGAATGTATTTTTCCTTCTTTTCATCATCAAAATAGTCCATAGGCTCACCCGATGTATTTTGATGCTGTGTAAGGTCGTAGTCTGTTCTGTCTGCGATACCCCAAAGCTCGCCCCATCCGAACGGGAAGAGGAATTCGATATCCGTTGTGCCTTTTGAGTAGAAGCAAAGTTCTTCCGGTGAATGGTCGCGGGCGCGCATTTCGTCATCTTTCATGCCAAGGCTCTTAAGCCAGTCGATACAGAACTGTCTCCAATATTTAAACCATTCCAAATCGGTGCCCGGTTCGCAGAAAAATTCAAGTTCCATCTGCTCGAATTCACGAGTTCTGAATGTAAAGTTACCCGGTGTAATCTCGTTTCTGAAAGATTTACCGATTTGTCCGATACCGAAAGGAATTTTCTTTCTTGATGTTCTTTGAACGTTTTTAAAGTTTACGAATATACCCTGTGCTGTTTCCGGGCGAAGATAAACAACTGCTTTCGCATCTTCCGTTACCCCCTGGAATGTTTTAAACATAAGGTTGAACTGACGGATATCCGTAAAGTTGTGTTTGCCGCATGTAGGGCAGTTAATATGTTTTTCGTCGATGAAGTCTTTCATCTGCTCTATTGTCCAGCCGTCAACGCCGACTTCAGGCTCAGTGCCTTGCTCAGCATAGTAATCTTCGATTAATTTATCTGCTCTGAAACGCTCATGGCATTCTTTACAATCCATCAAAGGATCCGAAAAGCCTCCCAAATGTCCCGAAGCCACCCATGTCTGAGGGTTCATAAGGATTGCGCAGTCAACACCTACGTTGTATGGATTTTCCTGGATGAATTTTTGCCACCAAGCTTTTTTAACGTTATTTTTAAGCTCTACGCCGAGATTTCCGTAATCCCATGTATTTGCAAGTCCGCCGTAGATTTCCGAACCCGGATACACGAAACCTCTGCTTTTAGCCAAAGCTACGATTTTTTCCATTGTTTTTTCCATTTTTCAAATCTCCTTTTTATAACAACCGCCACCGCATCTTAAATTCATTGCCCGATGGCCTCGGATTTGCCGAACTTTCGGTCTTTAATCTTTTTATTCGGCATATAATAGCATTTCTACAATTTTATCATAAATGCCGTATATTTTCATCAACTAATTATTCATAAAACTGCCAAAATATGTTAGTTAACTCTTAAAATTATCTTTCAACATGTCCAAGGATTTAAACTTTGCATCCACCTTGCTTTTTAGGTAATCCCCAATGATTCTTTTAACTTCATCAAGCACGCTTTCCGAAAGATTAAATGTATAAAGCTTGCCAATCTCCGAAGAAATGATAAATTGCATGGCATATAAACTTGAGCCTTCGATTTTTTTAAGCCCCGATGCATGTTCATTAGCGCAGGATGCGCATTTTACGCCGTTTGCTGATTTATCGAAATACAACAAATTATCGTTTTTCCCGCAGGATACGCAATTAAATACTTCCGGATATTCGCCGTTAATCACAAGCATCTTAAGCTCGTAGATTGCTCTTACCAAATCGTTTGGAATATTCTTGTTTAACAGGGCAAGAAATGTGGCGTAAATCAGCTTTATTGTCTCGCTTCCGTCCAGGTTTTCCCTGGAAAAATAGCTTGCCAGCTCCATAAAATACATCCCTAAGCAAGTAAGGTCGAAATCCGCCGAAAGCTCGTCAAAATAGTTCTCGATTTTAATACCGTTTAAACTGTAGCTGTCTCTTCCCGGAAAAAGTGTAAACTCTCCGAAGGAAAAAGGCCTCGTGCCGGCCATATAAGGGCTGTTCATGCGTCTGGCGCCTCTTGCGAAGGCCGTAATCTTGCCTAATTCCTTGGTCAAAAGCACTATTCTCTTGTCATATTCACCTATGGGCATCGAGGATAAAACAATACCTGTTGCCGTAAGCGTGTTCATTCTATTCATCGGCATTCTTGTCGTATCCGAAGTTCTTAAGCAAGAAGTCCGAATCTCTCCATTCCTTCTTGACCTTTACCCAGAGTTTTAAATTTGCCTTGGCCTCAATCAGCCTTTCTATCTCAAATCTGGCATTGGAACCGATTTTTTTAAGCATTGCGCCGCCCTTGCCGATGATGATTCCCTTGTGAGAATCCCTCTCGCAAATGATGGTTGCGTCAATGTCGTAAATTCCGCCGTCTTTTCTTTCTTTCATGCGATCGATGACTACCGCTATGCCGTGTGGCACTTCTTCATCAAGGGCATGCAAGGCTTTTTCTCTGATAATCTCGGCCACAATTTGCTTCATAGGCTGGTCCGTGATGGTGTCCTCATCGTAAAACTGCGGACCATAAGGCATATATTTAAAAATCGCCTCTATCAAATCATCAACCCCCGTGCCTTTTGTGGCTGAAACAGGCACTATTTCGGCAAAATCCACCAAGTCCTTGTAGGCTGCGATATATGTTAAAATATCCTCCTTGTTTTTGACCATGTCCACCTTGTTGATTACAAGGATAACCGGCACTTTCACCTTTGCAAGTTTCTCTGCGATTTTCTTTTCGCCTTCGCCGATAAATGTGGATGGCTCAACCAGCCAAAGCACCGCATCCACCTCGTCGATAGAGCGTTTTGCCATGGTTACCATATATTCACCCAGCTTGTTTTTTGCCTTGTGGATACCCGGTGTATCCACGAAAATCAACTGCCCTTTTTCGCAGCTGTAAACCGTCTGTATTTTATTTCTTGTTGTTTGCGGTTTTTTCGATGTGATAGCAATCTTCTGACCGAT
>CACZQX010000365.1 GCA_902783445.1 uncultured Lachnospiraceae bacterium | reverse complement strand
GTGAGTCAAAAAAACAGAATTTGGTATGCAAGAACATATAGGCATCTTCAAGTTAATCGTGCTGGAGGTATAGTTTTTATGCTATGCATTGCGGCGCCTTGTTTTTTACTGCTTTGTCTTAATTTGGACAAAATCACAAAGTTTATGTCGGACTTGGCCGGGATGCTTATACAATCGGAAACTCCGGGAAAGTTTGTTTTTACGGTAGCAAGCGATTATCCGCCTTTTGGAAGGATTTTTACATTAAGTTATTATTCCGCCTTACCGAGTATTGAAGAAATAACATTAAATATTTTGATAGTGTTGGCAATAATAATTGTTATGATGTTAAGCAGTTTTAGAGGCAGACCTCTAATGATATATTTGCTTTTTTCTTTTTTGGTGCACATTATATCATGTGTTTTTTATGCCTTTGCGGAAGATACTGTTATTTATACGGGGGAAGAATTTTCGGGATTATTGATAAAGCAACAAATAGGCATCTGGCTTTTGTTTATTGTGCTTGTGGGTCTTGTGGTGGGCTTTTTCTACGGAAGAGCCTTCGGCACCAAGCTTTTGGCATTTTTTGGCATAATGGCATATTCCGCATGTGTGGGATTTTTAAGATATACGGTGTTTAATTTCATTTTGGTTAAGGTTTCGTCCTTGTATATGGCAGATATGTTTTTCGTGGCGGGACCTATGTACGACTTTTTGTATATGATTGCAATTTATGCGCTTTTCCAGCGCAGAATGCAAAAGATATACGATTCGGGAAAGAGGAGAAACGAATGGAAGTGGCTATAAGCATAATAAAGGGATATTTAATATTTGTCATAGTTATTATGCTTGTTTACGCAATCAGGCATTTTATCTTTGCCGTAAATCGTTTTCAGGGCAGACAGCGTATGTATTACGGAGATATCTATACCTCGAAAATGAAGCGAATAAGCGTGCTGGTGCCGATGCATAATGAAGAGCAGGTTTTGGATGAAGCATTAAAGGCGCTTTTAAATTGTGATTATGACAGAGATATGTTGGAAATAATCCCTATAAATGATAATTCAACGGACAGAACCAAGGAGATGTTGGATGACTATCACAGAAGATACGAATTTATAAGACCTCTTCACAGAGATTGTCCCGACAGAGGAAAACCCGTAGGCTTAAACGAGGCAATGCAGATTGCCGAGGGGGAAATAATAGTAGTATTCGATGCCGATTATCGTCCGGCTAAATATTTGTTAAAACAGCTGGTTATAGCCTTCGAAGACCCTGAAGTGGGGGCTGTAATGGGAAGGGTAATACCTTACAATGCAAAGAAAAACATCCTAACAAGACTTATAAATATAGAGCGATCCGGCGGATATCAGGTAGACCAGCAGGCAAGATACAATTTGAGGTTGATTCCGCAGTATGGTGGAACGGTGGGAGCCTTCAGAAAAGACGTAATGCTGGAAATGGGCGGATTCGATACAGCGGTTTTGGCCGAAGATACTGACCTTACATTTAAAATGTACAGACGAGGATGGAAGGTAATGTATGCAAATTCCGCAGAATGTTACGAGGAAGCGCCGGAAAGCTGGAGCGTGCGTGCAAGACAGATAAGAAGATGGGCCAGAGGCCACAATCAGGTAATGTGGCGTCAGACATTTCCTCTTTTGTTTTCAAGGAATGTAACGGCAAGAGAAAAACTGGACGGCTTTTTATTGTTGCTTGTATATGCTGTGCCGGTAATACTTTTGTTTGGACATATTTGTTCATATTTACTCTTCTTTATGGGAGAAATGGATATATTCTCCGGTTGGTGGGTGCTTTTATTCCTGGGAACATATTGTTCCTTCGGAAATTTTGCTCCGTTTTATGAAATCGGAGTATCCTTGATGTTAGACGGAATTAAGGGAGAAGTATTCCTTTTACCTCTTCTTTTGTTTAATTTTTACTTTTATATGTGGGCCATTACACAGGGATTTTTTGATTCCATTGCGGATCTTATTACAAAGAGAAAAGTTAAATGGGCAAAAACCACGCGATTTTTAAATAAAGGACAAGCGAATACATAATGAGTACAATGACGGTTTTAATCATAGTTTTTTGCGCTATGATATTGGCACCTATAATAATAGCCTGGATTTACTATCTTGTGACTCCGGGAATCGTTATGAAGATAGATCAGGACAAGGTAAAGGATGAGCGCTACTTCGCCCATTCTTTTGCTGAGATGATAGAAGGGGCAATCGAAAGCGCAAAAGACAATGAGATAACACTTTCGAGAAAAGAACATTTTATGGATTCCGAATCTTTGAAAAATTTCGAAAAAGACAGCATAGATGAAATGCTGCTTGTTATGGACAGAGATTTTTTTGCGCCGGAACACATAAAAGAATATCAAAAAGAAATATATGTAAAACACAATGCATTCTTTAATGTAAAGGATGTGAGTTTGCGTGCGGCTTATGCTGCGGGCAAAATGGTTATCGGCAACAAAACAAAGGTTAGTCGTTGGATAGATTCCGACGAAACTCTTGCGGTTTATGATGATTGCGATTTGGGAGTCAGTGCAACGGCGGCAAAGGTTTTAAGTTTGGGACAAAATGTAACATTTAAAAGGCTTTTTGCGCCAACGGTGTATTTCGGACAATATCCGGACTCTTTTAAAGATCCCATGGAAGGAAAAAACGAGTTTGCCTTCAGACTTCCCATTATAAGGGATAAGAAAAACATAACATATGTTACAAGCGAAAAGCTTACGGAATTCAGAACCGCGCCTTATTCCATAGTAACTCCCAACAAAACAATGATAGTTGAAGGAGCCATACTTCAAGGTGATATACATACGGTGGACAGCGTGCGAATTTGCGAGGGCTCCGGTGTATTGGGAAATATTTTTTCCGAAGGAGACATCCTTATAGAAAGAGGCAGCTTTGTTGCAGGAAACGTTTTTTCTCAGGAAAACATCGAGATTGAATCAGATGTAATGATAGGTAAAAAAGACAACATAGTCTCTGTTGTTGCAAGAGGAAAAATAACAATAAAAGAAAATTCGGTTGTTTACGGCTATGTAAGCTGCGAACAGGGCGGAATATCATGTCCTCTTTATTCGGAATATACTCCGCGTCACGAAGAGATTTACAATTACATAAAATACAAAGAAGAGGTTAAGAGCGTAGGATTTAATAATCTTCACGAATACGAATCGGCAGACCCGTCGGCCTACAGAATGGATGCGGCCGTAAAGAGTGCGATTATTCCCGACGGAGCGAAAGTATTGGGACGCAGTATGTTTTGCGGATGTTCGTCTTTGGAAAGCATTGTTTTGCCTATAAGCATGGAAATGATAGACGACTTTGCTTTGGCGGATTGCGTAAAACTTGAAGATTTGCCGATGCTTAAATATTCGAAATTAAAAATAATCGGTGTATCCGCTTTGGAAAATTGCAAGAAAATAAAGAGCCTTTGCTTCCCAAAAACATTGGAAGTAATTAAAGGAGCAGGATGTGCGGGAATGGAAGAACTTGAAAGCTTAAGTTTTGAAGAAGGCTCAAATTTAAAAATAATAGCGGACCATGCTTTCAGAGATTGCAAGAAACTGAAAAGCATAGAATTGCCGGATAGCGTTTACAGCGTGGGAATAAGCGCCTTCAGAGGATGCGAGGGACTAAAGAAGATAGAATTTAGCGAAAAAATAAAAGATGAGCCGGGCATAAAAGAACTGCCCGAAATATTAAATGGTGTAGAGCTTATAATAAGAAAGGCATAAAAAGATTGGGCAGAAAAAAGTAAGAAAGTGAAAAAGATGGAAGAAAGAAAACCGGTTAAAAATATAATAATGTTTACCGTGCTTTTAGCTGCGATTATTGTTATTCTTTTGTGCTATTGGCAGATTGACAGCTTAAGGCTTGAAAAACAGGCAAGGGAAACAAAAACACACAAGCAAAGTGAAGGTTACAATAATTACGGCTTGATGGGAGATGCCGTAATTTCCGATACGATTCTTTATGAAATCGGAAATTATGTAATATACTCCGACCATTTGGTTGAAAAATTCAACATAAGCGAAAATGCTGCACAAAATACCATGTTAAGAGCTGAGGCTCTTTCAAATGCGGCGGGAGGAGTAAGAGTGGCATTGATTCCGGTGCCGAAGCGCATAATGTACGAGGCGGAAACATTCGGCAGCAGGGAGCTTTACGCAAACTTTATAGCCGGACTTGAAAGCTTAAATACAAGCGGCAACGTAAGCATAATAAATACAGATACGGAGCTTTACGGAAGCGATGGCTTTAATTTTTACAGGACTCAGGACGGCTGGACCATGGACGGTGCTTACTATGGATACAAAGGAGTTATGAGTGCCTTTGGACAAGAAGCTTATCCCATTGATTATTTTAGCGCTTACCAATACGAAAACTTCGGCGGTGATATAAGAAGCGAAGCGGGCCATGATGCCGCAGCAACGGAAGAAATAAAGGATTTGCTTGATAATATGCCCCACGATCCTTTTATATACAGATATGCGGATGACTTTAAAAACTACGAGCAAGTATATGACAATTCATTAAATACGCTTATTAAAAAGCCTGTTATTCCCAAGGCGGCCACAAGCGTTGTGGGAAGCGGCATAGATTATGCAATAGTTGAAGGAAGCGGAAGCGGCAATATAATTATTGTGGGTGATAGTCGTGCAAAGATGATGATTCCGTATTTTTGCGCAAATTATGAAAAGGTAATATATGTAAGCATACAGGAATGCGAAAGCGAAACCCTTGTACAAATATTGGCAACATATCCGTCAAATGGTGTGGTTATGGTGCAAACGGTGGAAAGAATGGGAATGGCGTCTTATTCAAAAGCAGTTAATGGATTTGTAACGGAGTAAAAAATGGCAGCGATTATTGAAAAAGTTTGGGGATTTTTGGGACAATTCACGGATATTTGGGAAAAGTTTTCCTTTATAGCCGATTACAAGATTATTATATATTTGGTCTTGTTTGGTTTACTTTTGATATTCGGAATATATTTGTATAACATATTATTCTCATTTGTGTTTTTCGTGGCATTTGCCACAACCATAGCTTATTTCGTGTCAAAAGTAACCAGTTGGCAAAACACCATTGCTCTTGTGGCCGTGGTGGGAGTAATAGTTGCATTCTTGCTGTATAAGGCACAAATGCTGGGAGCTATAGTTGTTAACGTCTTGCTTGCGGCGGCAATATGTCTGTTTTTGGGATTCGGTTTTTGGATTGTAATAATCGGCATGGCAGCAGCCCTTGTAATGACAATTATTCATCCGGTATATACCACCTGCGTTGTAACCGCGGCATTCGGCGCATTCGGACTTGTAAGTCTCTTTGACTTTCACATCTGGGTTATGTGCGTATTTGGGGGAGTTGGCATTGTAATTCAGCTTATATCGTCAAGAAATAAAAGAATAGGGGATAGAAGATAATATGAGAAATGTATTCAGAAAAGAGATAAAATACGTAATACATGAAACAAACTTCATAGAGCTAAAGCCCCTGCTGATGGCTTTTATGAGGACGGACAGCCACAGTAAAGACATGAAATACAGGGTAAGGTCTTTGTATTTCGACTCGGCTTCCGACATAGATTTTCATGACAATTTGGACGGAGTCATGGAAAAAAGAAAAATAAGAATAAGGACATATGATATGAAAAGCGATTTCGCTTTGCTGGAATACAAATGCAAAAGCGGATCCGACTCACGCAAAATGTCCATTAAAATAACAAAATCCGAGGCTTTGGAGCTTGAGAAAGGGCATTTTGAAGTCTTGCTTTCCCACAAGGAAGATTTGGCAACGTTTTTGTATGATAAAATGACAAGAAACGTATACAGGCCAAAGACGGTGGTGGATTATGACAGAACGGCATTTACATATCCCGTAAGCGATGTGCGAATAACCTACGACCACAATATAAAGGCAAGTATGACATCGGGCAGCCTTTACAATGAAAACGTAAGCCTTTATCCCACAATGATAGGGGGATACGGAGTGCTGGAAGTAAAATACAACGACTTTTTGGTTACGCCTTTGCAGCAAATAGTCGAAAAATTGGATTCGCTTCCGGAGGCAATGAGCAAATATTCACAGGCGAGATTTTTAACAAATTAAAATAAATCAAATCAATATAAAGGTGCAAGCAAGGCAGGTCCTTGCGGAAAGGTAGAGTAATGAGAGAATTTATAATTGAAAACCTGACATCGGAATCATTTTCACTAATGGAGATAGTGATAAACAACATAGCTGCTTTGATAATGGCATTTTTCATAATGTTTACCTATAAAGTAACATATTCGGGAACAGCGTACTCAAGAAGATTTAACATTTCAACCGGTGCAATTGTTATTATCACATCAACCATCATGGCCATTATTTCAAATAACGTGGCATTATCACTGGGTATGGTCGGTGCTCTTTCGATTATCCGTTTCAGAACAGCGGTAAAAGATGTAAGGGATTCGGTATTTATATTCTGGTCCATAGCCGCAGGTATCGGATGCGGTGTTTCACAATATCTTATGGTAGCGGTGGGAAGCGTAATTTTATTTATTTTCCTTCTTGTAACAAAGAAATCCATCGGTTCAAACAGACAGCTTCTTGTGGTTCAGTCGGATTTGAAAGCTCAGGCGGAGGCGGAAGCAATAATAGACGAAACATTCGGAAAAAATGCTCACAGACTTTCCAAAAGCCAGGACGAAGTACAATGCGAACTTGTATATTCGGTTAAAGAAGGCGTAATGAGAAAAACGGACGAACACAACACCAGAGAAATTTCCCAGCGTCTTATGCATATTGAAGGCGTAAAGAGAGTAAATATTGTTGAACAGCAGGACGACATAGCAAGGTAAGATATGAAAAAGTTATTAACTATTATTGTCGGAGTGCTGATAATATCGAGCCTTTTATTGGTGTGCTTTTTTGCAAGAGAATATTTGCTTGACAATCTTGACGAGGAAAAAGCCAAAAAGTCGGCAAATGCGGAAACGCCAAATCTCGATAAGGAATACCTTGACTATTATGAGCTTGGAGAATTTGACACAAGTCTTCCGGTAATTTATATCGAAACGGAGGATTCCATTGCAATAGAAGCCGTGCAAGGAAAGGTGAGCGTCCTTAACAATGCAAATGACGGAAGTTTACATAACATAACAGAAACTCCGGATATAACGTTAAATGCGGGAGTAAATTACAGAGGCGCATCATCGGCACATTTCGACAAAAAGCAGTACAGAATAAAATTTTATAAAGGCAAATCCATGTCAAATCCTTACAATTATGATTTGTTGGGAATGGGAGAAGCAAACGAATGGGTGCTTCACGGCCCGTATCTTGATAAAACTCTTGCAAGAAACTACATGGTATATAATTTGGCCGGCGAGATTATGGAATGGGCACCGCAGTGCGAATATATCGAGCTTTTTGTAAACGGAGAGTATCAGGGCGTATATTTGGTTGTTGAGCCTATAACAAACGGTGCGGGAAGACTGAGACTTTCAAAATTCGGTCTTCTCGGGGGAGACTGTGCCTACATAGTTGCCAGAGACCGTGAAGATTCGGACGACGAGCCTTTGAATAACTACGGTAAAACAGCGGGATTTACATATAACAATCTTTATGTGGAATATCCGGGAAAGGCCGCAATAACTCAAAAAGAGTACAAATGGATCGAAGATGACATAAGCGATTTTGAAGTTTCTCTCTATGGGGATAATTACAAAGATCCGGAATTGGGCTATGAAAAATATATAGACTCGGATAATTTTGCGGATTATTTTGTATTAAATGAAGTGGTTATGAACCATGATGCGGGAAGTTTATCAACCTATGCCTACAAAGAACTCGGCGGAAAACTTATGATGGCGGTATGGGACTATAACAATGCTTATGACAACTATCAATGGTTCAGCCAAGATTACAGCGAGTTTTATTTGCCGAAAACGGCATGGTTTGACAGGCTCGTAACAGACAAGGCTTTTATAGACAAAGTAGTGACAAGGTACAGAGAGCTTAGACAGACCACTCTTTCAACGCAACATATGTATGAGCTTATAGACTCGACTACAACTAAGCTTGGGGATGCGGTTAATCGAAATTATAAAGTTTGGGGCTATACTTTTTATAAGAATCTTCTATCGGGAGACGACAGAGATATAACAAGCTACGAAGAAGCAATCAGTCAGCTTAAGAGCGCAATAGAGACACGATTTGCATATCTGGACGAGCATATAGAAGATTTATATCAATATTGTAATTAGAGATTTTTTTGAAAAGAGGCAATTAATAATGAAAACTGTAATGGTTATTTTCGGAACCAGACCTGAAGCCATAAAAATGTGTCCGTTGGTTATGGAGCTGAAAAAAAGAAAGGAAATAAACACTCTTTTGTGCGTAACGGGCCAGCACAGAGAAATGCTTAAGCAGGTTTTGGATGCGTTTGATATTGTTCCGGACTACGACTTGAACATAATGAAAGCGCGTCAGACTTTATTTGATGTTACCACAAGCATTTTGAAAAGCTTAAAGAAAGTGCTGGAGGAAGTAAAACCGGCGTTGGTTTTGGTGCATGGCGATACTACCACGACTTTTGTATCGGCTCTTGCATGTTTTTATATGCAGATACCGGTGGGACATGTGGAAGCGGGCTTAAGAACCCACGATATATACAGTCCTTTTCCGGAGGAATTTAACCGACAGGGAGTGGGAATAATAGCAAAATATCACTTTGCACCAACTCTTCTTGCAGCAAGGAATCTTATGGATGAAGGTAAATCTTCCAACATATATGTAACGGGAAATACAGCAATTGATGCCCTTAAAACAACGGTAAGAAAGGATTATTATCATCCGGAGCTTGATTTTGTAAAAGGGAAAAAACTGATTCTGATAACCGCACATCGCAGGGAAAATCTGGGTGAGCCGTTAAGAAATATGTTTAGTGCAATCAGAAGAGTTTTGGACGAACACGCCGATACGTGCGCAATTTACCCGATTCATATGAATCCGGCCGTAAGAGAAGCAGCAAGCGAAATATTTGAAGGATGTGACAGAATACATATTATAGAACCTTTGGAAGTTATTGATTTTCATAACTTTATGAAGCAAAGCTATATGATTCTTACCGACAGCGGAGGCATTCAGGAGGAAGCACCTTCACTCGGAAAACCGGTGCTTGTGATGAGAGATACCACGGAGCGACCGGAAGGAATAGAAGCGGGAACACTTAAGCTTGTGGGAACCGACCGGGAAAATATATACAGAAACTTTAAGGAACTTATTGAAAACAAAGCAGCTTACAATGCCATGGCGAAGGCAAAGAATCCTTATGGTGACGGACAGGCGTCCAAGAAAATAGCTGATGTGATATGTAAGGATTTGAAGTGACGTAGGTGATTTAAATAGCTTGACATAGCGCCCTCTTTTTTGTATAATATCGGAATTGTGGGAGATTGTTTTCTCCCTATTTTATGATTTTTAAACTGCATGGCAACTATAGTAAGCATCGGGGAAAGCGGTTTATAAGAAAAAAGAGATTGGAAGAAGGAAAAAAACATGG
>CACZQX010000364.1 GCA_902783445.1 uncultured Lachnospiraceae bacterium | reverse complement strand
CCACAAGGGCTGTATAAGCGCTTATGAGGGCATCCTGTGATTCGAACTTGTTTGCGGAAGCTGCATAATCTTCAATAATATCTTCAATTTGTCCTTTTTCATATTTCTTAACCAAAGCTTCCATTGTGTGTTTCGGCATGCCGTTTTCGTATGAAGCAATGAAAATGTTAAAGAATATGAAGAATACTATAAGAGCGATAGCGGCAACGCTTATGTAAATAAACATGCCTCTTTTAAAACGTGTTGTACGCTTTAATTTTCGCCTAAGTTTATAAAAAAATGATTTCTTTTTCTTAGCCATCTTAACTTCTCCTTATATTTACTGTGTTACAAGCCAACATGTAGGACATCTTCTAGGTCCTGTCGGTGAATACGGGTCGTTGATTACTTCGCCGTTATAGTACATCTGTGTAGATGTTCCGCCGTCCATTGCGGCTGCATTAACTGCGCCGTATTCTAACATAAGGTAAGCAAGATCTTTGAATGTTGCACCAAGGCTGTCGGCCTGGCGACCATCGATGGCAACAAGGATAACCGCACCGTCGGCGCGCTGTCCGATTGCTGTACGTGGGTTATAACCACCGCCGTAAACCGATGTGTCAGGAACGGTCATGGCCTCGCCGTCGATAACAAGAGCAGGGCCTGTGGTTGATTTTGTATTTACACAATCACGAAGTCCCATGGCTACCGCTTCTTCGGTGGACATGTTACCTACAACCAAAATGTTGTCGGATGTGAAACCTGTAATAACTTCGTTGTGAGCGGAATCGTCATAGCGAACAGTGCCTTCGCTGATAACTGTACCGATTGGCATCGCAGAGTAGGAATAGCTTCCGGCATCCACAAATTCACCGCCATTAACGCCACCGATAATATTGTAACCTTTTGCATTGTAGTCGTCCGCATAATCGGCAACGACTTTACCGTCACCCTGGAAGTATTCGTCCAAGGTACCCAAAAATACTTTTGACGGATCTTTGATAATCATCATTTTACCGCGATAAGTGCTGCCTGTAATATCGATGATTTCGATTGCTTCTTCGCCTTTTTCGGCCTCTTCGACATGAATCAAAGATGTATCCGAAACCTGTCCGTCTTCGATTTCTTTCATGGCATTATTTGCAAGAATGGATTGCACCTCTTCGTCACTTAAAAATAGCCCCGGTACCCATTTTAAAGCACTGGTCTCATTAAGAGAACTTGTAAGTATAACCTTTGCGGACTCACTCGGTCCGTGAAAGAGTGTCATAAGCACTCCGAAGAGGAAAACGAAGAGAATAATAATTGTAGTAATAAGTACAATAAAGAATTTTCCTATAGCACCGGCAACTTTTTGTCCCGGAGTCAGCTTCTTTTTCCTTTTTTTCTTTTTCTTACGTAGATCATTTCTCATGCGCTCGGCTTCTTTTTCGTAGTCGATGCTGTCAAAATCACTCATAATAACCTCCAAAAATGTCTAAAAATATGTATTTAAATGCTAATAAGCCTCAATGGCATATACGATACCTTCGTAACTGCGCATTTTCTCAACCAACTCGGTTTTTCCGAGATTCGTGGATCTGAAGTTAAAAATCGCTTCTATGCCAATGTGGTTTTCAATGCCGCTTTTTGAAGGAACGGCATGAATAATAATGTTTGGAAAATCGGCTTTCAAACTGTCATATGTGCGGTTAACGTTTCTTATATCATCAAGCTCCATATGAATAATAATAGTAGAACGCACATTTATCTTTTGGCTTCTTTTGTACAAGATTGTATTAAGAGCCGTAATGATAATGGTAGCTCCGATAGCAGCCTCTATAAAACCGGCTCCGCTTGCAAGGCCGATTGTTCCCGCAGCCCAAAGGGTAGCTGCTGTGGTAAGGCCCGTTATTTGCTCACGGCCTTTTACGAGGATTGTTCCCACTCCCAAAAAACCAATGCCGGATACAACCTGTGCACCGATACGGGAAACATCCGTTGCCAATCCAACTTTGAAGACATACAAACCAACCATCATGGCAGTGGCTGCTCCGATGCTTACAAGTGTATGCGTTCTGATACCGGCGGGATGACCGTGTTTGCCGCGTTCAAAGCCTATCAAACCGCCCAAGATTGTGGCAATAAGCAATCTGATAATAACGGAAATAACGTTAAAATCAGAAACAAGCAAATGATAATAATTCATAAAATACCCCTTAAACTTGTTTGAAAAACCCAATAAATAAAAAACATTGGACTATGCATTACATAGTCCAATATATTATACCACAGTGATTTACTATTTAAAACCATAAGTTTAAGGAACTCTCTTGGCGAAAATCCATAAAACTCCGCCCACAGCCATGAGGGCCGCCATGATGAAGATTGCTGATTGATAGCCCATAAACTCGATAATATAGCCAAGGAAGATACTGCCCACAACCGAGCCTACCTGAGTTACTTCGTTTTTAAGCGAGTTTACAATCGGCAAATCGGAAGGAACTTCGCAAAGATCCACGGCCGAGGCTGTTGTAAGACCGGCAATACATCTTGGAAATGTACCGTAAACAACTACATAAATCATTATCATGGAAATAGGAAGCTGTGCCAAAAGAACCATTGCAACGGCACCTACAAAGAAGCCGATAATAACGATTTTTCTCTTTGTCTTAAGCGCATCGGATAATATACCGAAGGCAAGCATGGCAAACATTCCGATCATGGTTGTGTAACTGTAAGTATCCGCAGCGGATGCAACATCCATTCCTTTAATCGTCAAATATTTGATGATATAAGCGCTGAAGGAAATGGAAACAAGGCTGAAGAAAATGTATGCTATGTTTACGCACCAATTGGACCTGTCTTTGAAAACTCGTAAAGTCTGTTCTTTGGTTGGCTTAACATCGCTTTGGGTACCGCTGATTTTAACGTCTTTACCGATAAATAAAAGAGTAATGACGATTGCTACCGCATATAACATTGCAATCCAGAAGAAAATCTGCTGGAAAGTTACGCCGTAATCATTCATTAAGCTTGCACCGAGTTTTGTGATTAAGACCTGGGGTCCCACGGAACATAGAATTGATATACCGCTCCAGATGCCGGATCTTTCTTTGGAAACCGTATTTAAGAGCAAGCTGACAACTGCGATATACATCAAAGAACCGCCGCCGCCTTCGATAGCACGTCCCGCAACCAATATGCCGAAGCTTGGAGCGAATACCTGTATCATGGCTCCTACAAATGCGATTGAAAGACCAAGTGAGATAGTAAGCTTACATGGCCATTTTCTGGCTAAAAAGCCCATTTGAATAGAGGCAAAAATTACCACCCAGTTAAGGGCGCTGTTTAATGTGCCATATGCCCCCTCGGCAACATCATATCGTTCCATTATTGCACTTTGCATGGGAATAAGCTTGAACATGCCGAATCCGTAGAAAATGCTGCAAAGTACAAGTGTGAGTAAAATGAGGAAAATCTTTCCGGTCATCTTACTCGGTTTAGTTTGCTGATTATCCATAATTCACCCTACTTTCCCTTTTTAAAATACCTCAATTATTATGTTATCAACCCTGTATTCAAATATGAAATTACTAAAAATTATGAGTTCATACTTTTTCGTTTACTTGCATATAAATAGGGCAATACCGAACTTGTTTAAAAATCGGCACAATTATTTAGGTCTTTAAAAGGCTGAATATTCAATAATTTTTATTATTTTGAAGATTTCTGTGTTATAATCTTTTGTAGGAATTATTATCTTTTTTGCCCTAAAAAGGCGAGGGATTATAACTATGAGGTGTGAATTATGAAAAAGTACATAGTGGCACTGGACGAGGGGACGACCAGTGTAAGAAGCATTCTTTTTGACAAGGACTGCAAAATAGTCGGTGTGGCTCAAAAGGAATTTAAGCAAATCTATCCGAAACCGGGTTGGATAGAGCACGATCCCATGGACATTTTCGCAAATCAGATTGCTACACTTACGGAATGTATCGCAAAAAGCGGCGTAGATGTGGAGTCAATTGCGGCCGTGGGAATAACCAATCAGCGTGAAACCACCGTGGTTTGGGAAAAATCAACGGGAAAACCAATATATAATGCCATTGTCTGGCAATGCAGAAGGACGGCGGATATTTGTGAAGAGCTTGAAAAAAGAGGCTTGGCCGATTATATAAAAGAGGCTACGGGACTACGCATAGATCCTTATTTCAGCGCAACAAAAATAAAATGGATATTGGATAACGTGGAAGGTGCAAGGCAAAAGGCCGAAAACGGTGAACTTCTTTTCGGAACCATCGACACATGGCTCACCTGGAAGCTTACAGAAGGAAAGGCCCATGTTACGGACAGAACCAATGCATCCAGAACCATGCTTTACAATATAAATAATGATGATTGGGATAAAAAAATCTTAAAAGAGTTGGACATTCCAAAAAGCATGTTGCCTAAAATCGTAAGCAGCAGCGAAATATACGGTTATATGGATTTTATGGGCGGCGGCATACCCATTGCCGGCATAGCGGGTGACCAGCAGGCGGCCCTTTTCGGACAATGTTGTTTTGAAGCGGGTGAGGCAAAAACCACCTATGGAACCGGTTGCTTCTTACTTGCCAATACAGGTTCGAAGATTGTTAAAAGCAAGCATGGACTTCTTACAAGCATTGCCGCTACGGTTAAAGGCGCACCTATCGAATATGTATTGGAAGGCAGCGTGTTTGTTTGCGGCGCGGTAATTCAATGGATAAGAGACGAACTTAGATTTATTACGGATGCCGGCGACAGTGAATACTTTGCCACAAAAGTGCCGGATAACGGAGGCGTATATATTGTGCCTGCCTTTTCGGGACTTGGAGCGCCATATTGGGATGCTCACGCCAGAGGAAGTATACTCGGCGTTACAAGAGGCACCAATCGTTCGCAGATTATAAGAGCGGGGCTTGAATCAATCGCATACCAATGCGAAGATTTGATAAATGCTATGGAATCGGACTTCGGAGAAAAAATCACAAGCATGAAGGTTGACGGCGGCGGATGTTCAAATAACTTCACCATGCAATTTCAATCGGATATATCCAACCTTAATGTGGTACGTCCTGCCGAAAAAGAGGCAACCGCAATGGGAGTGGCTTTTCTTGCGGGATTGGCCACGGGCTTTTTTAAAAGCATGGAT
>CACZQX010000363.1 GCA_902783445.1 uncultured Lachnospiraceae bacterium | reverse complement strand
GGGGAGTTAACCGATTTTATAGGCGAGCTGGCTCTTGCCGGGGTTCCTAAAGAAGATGTTTTAAAATGTGTTGATGAAGCCTATGATACAAGTAAATCAATAGGCTGAAGGGAGAGTTAATATGATTAAAGCAGAAAATGTCACAAAAAAGTTTAACAACTTTACGGCATTAAATAATATAAGCTGCAATATCCCCAAGGGAAGCATTTATGGTATGGTTGGTTCCAACGGTGCAGGCAAATCAACCTTCCTTCGCATTATCACCGGTGTTTACAAGCCTGAAAGCGGTAGCATCCTTATAGATAATGAGGCAGTTTACGAAAATCCTAAAATAAAAGAAAAACTTGCCTATGTTCCGGATGATCTGTTTTTCCTTGCCGGCTCATCAATGGATAAGATGGCAAAATTTTACAAGTCTTATTACAAGAAATTCGATATGAACAGATTTATGTATCTTACGGATTCTTTCAAACTCAATCCGTTTGTATCCATAAACACTTTTTCAAAGGGTATGAAAAGACAGGTGGCAATCATTCTTGCTCTTTCATGTCAGGCGGATTATTACTTCTTTGACGAAACCTTTGACGGATTGGATCCTGTTATGAGAAGCCTGGTAAAAGGACTTATTTGTAATGATGTAATAGAAAGAAACGCAACGGCGATTATTACATCTCACTCGCTTCGCGAGCTTGAAGATACTTGCGATCAGCTGGCTCTTTTGCACAATGGCGGCCTCGTATTCGAAAGTGATGTTCAAAACCTTAAAACATCTCTCTTTAAGGTACAAATCGCTTTTAATGAAGATTATGATAAGAATAAGTTTTCGGGCATCGAAATGCTTCACTTTTCGAAAACAGCTTCCGTTGCAAGCCTTATTATAAGAGGCGATAAGGATGAAACGGTTAATAAACTCAAAGCCATGAATCCTATACTTCTTGATGTTCTTCCCCTTTCTTTGGAAGAAGTATTTACTTACGAAACGGAAAGTTTGGGCTACACATTCGACAATGTATTGCCGCTGTAAGCCACGGGGAGGAATTTGATTATGAATACATTATTTGATTTAGCAATAATAAGAGATACCATAAGGCGACTGAAAGTACTTGGCATCACTCTGGCCGTAATACTTGCAATCGAAGCAATCGCTTTTCCGATTCTTATATACTTTATGAATATAAATGCCGTGGACGGTGGAAATATGGGTGTTCGCAACTACACTCTTTACGACGTACATCCCTTTATTTTCTTGATTTATTTTGCTTTTGCACCGATTTTTACATTGGTGGTATTTAACTTTTTAAATCACAGAAATGCCTGCGATTATTTCCATGCGGTTCCTAAAAAACGAAGCACAATCTTCGTTTCCATGATAACGGGCATAATGATTTGGATTGTAATTCTTACGCTGGGTTCAACCCTAATAAGTGTGATCACATCACTGTTTATGTCATCAACCTACGTGGTAAGCCCCTCAAGCATCCTGGTGGTTTCCATCGGTGTTTTGGTTACTTCCTTTTATCTTGTTGCAACGGTTTCATTGGCCATGAGCTTAACGGGAAATATTTTCAACAACTTTGTTGTTTCCTTTATGATTCTTTTGATACCAAGAATCGTAATAACCGTAAGCACGGCAGTTGTACTCGGCAACATTCCTATTGTCAGAGGCGACTTAATGTCATTGCCTTTTATTGACAGCTCTTACAACATTTATTTTTCAACATATACAACGATTATGGGATTAAGCAATGGGCTGTTTAGCTTAAAAAGCATAATATATACACTTGTGCTTGGATTTATATATTTAATAATCGCTCTTTTCGTTTTCAAGAAAAGAAAAAGCGAAAGCGCGGGGCTTGCAGCTCCAACGCCGGCTTTACAAGCAGCCTTCCGTATTATAATCTGCCTTGTTATATGTCTTGCTCCGATTTATATAATTGCCAACAGTATTATTTTTGACACTGATTATTCGGAAATTATTATTTTCTTAATCGTAATTTTATATGTAATTGCGGTTGTTGTATATTTTGTCTACGACATAATAGCCACAAAATCCGTAAAAAATCTAGGCAAATCCGCAAAACAGCTGATTATCGTGGCGATTGCAAATATACTTATTATACTCTTTATGTTTATTGGCTATAACAGCATATTGAATTATCAGCCAACAAAAGATGAAATACAATATATTAACATCGATTTTTGCGAATCAAGCTTAAACGGTCTTTACATAAGATACGATAATTCCTACTTTTTGTCCGGCACCAAGAATTACAAAATCACGGATGATAAGATAAAAGAAATAATCTCAGATGCTTTAAAAGAAGATTGCGAATATTTCAGGGAATATAAATACATGGATTACGACGATCATAGTCTTGCCGTAAATATTAACAGCGGTGGTTTATCAAAACAGCGAATCGTAACCCTTGACAATGAGGAATTAAAGACGATTATTGACAGATTGTCCAAGGATTCAAATTATGTAAACAGCATCAAATACATGCCTAAATACGAAGAAATAGAAGATAACTCCTATATTTACGTTGATTCGCCATATACATTATCTTACGATCAGACAAGGGAATTATATGATATGATTTATGATTATTATAATTCCATGTCTCACAAAGATTTGCTTAAAAATGTGATTTTTACAAACAATGATTCACAAACCGTTTATTCTACAATATTCGTTAACATATATGACGATAATAACAGCTACACCGCTTCTATTCCGATAAAAAGCGATATGCCCGAAATAGTGGAAAAATATATTAGTTTCTTATTGAAAAACGAAAAATCGGATATAAGCAAAGTTATAGACGAATTAAAGAATGATGTTTTAAGCGATGAAGGTTGCAAAGACATAACCCTGGACATCGTCGGTTTCGCAAAATACAATGTGGATCAAATCTCCGTTAGTATGACAAAGACATTTAACGATTTTAATTATAATCCGTTAAATATCAGCAGGGATTACTCGGATGAAGAAATGCAAAGCATAATATCCTTTTT
>CACZQX010000362.1 GCA_902783445.1 uncultured Lachnospiraceae bacterium | reverse complement strand
GTCCCATTATAAAGAAAAGAGCATAACGGCCGAAGTACTGTATGTACAAGGGTGCATCTGCAAATTCTTTCTTGTCATCGGGTGATGTTTTTAGTATGGCGGTTAAAATAAGACCGCCGACCCATATTGCAAGAGTGGTGTAAAATGGTGCAACCGCGCTGCCGTAATTAAGCTCGTCGTAGACGCTTACTGTTTTTATGTTAACCGGCGATGAAAAGAAATCCCCGAATTCGCTTGGATTGCTGCCAAGGAGATTGCTTAAAGCCTCGTAACCCGCACCAATCATAAATGAGTTTAATGCATCTATGTAATTGCCGACTTTCGCCGAAACATCCGTAACCAACTCGTCCATGGAAGTCATGACTGAGTTGATGTTTCCAAGGGAATTGCTTGTGGTTGTAAGGGCGCTGCTTACATAGCTTAAGTCCGACGATGCCGTAATCAGTGAATCGTAGACATAGTCAACGGAAGATGTAATCAAGGTATCCACATTGGAAACGGCAGTGGCAAAGTTTTCGTTATAAACATTGTTGATTTCGTTTAAATTGGAAGAAACAACATCAAGCAAGGCCTCAAGATAAATCAAGGCCGCATCCGTATCCGGCGAATTTACCAAGTAATCCTTGGCATTTGCCAAAGAATCGGAAATGGTCTTTTGGGCATCATCCAAAGCCTGACCGGACAAGCCAAGATCCGCATATTCGCTTCCGTTAAGCAAAGAATTAAGCTCGTCCTTAAGAGCATCTGCCTGAGTGCTTGACGCATTCGAAACATTTATGAGATCGTTTAAAGCATCCAAAATATCTTCTTTGCTAACATCCGGGTCACCCGCTTGGTAACGGTCGATAAGGTTATTTACATTATTAACCTTGCCGATGGTTTGATTGTTAAGCGCCACAAGGCCGTTTAAAGCCTCGGTGAATTTTGCGATATAGTCCGCAATGCTTGTTTTTGTGGACTGTCTCGACTCGTTCAAAACATCGGAAGAATATTTTTCCTGCAATGAAGCAATCAAAGAATTCGTTGTATTTATGCTGTCCGTAAGACGTTTATCGCTTTCTATAAAAGCGGAAATCGTGTTGTGATAGCTGTTTAAATTGCTCTGCAAAGACTGCAATTTCGAAAGCGCATCCGGAATGGCCTTCTCCGTCAAAACACCTTTTAAGGACGATGTCTCAAGTATGGAAGTAACTGCGGTTGCTATAAACTGGCTGTTGATTTCATCCTGCAATGATGACATACCGGTTTGGGTTATTTTGCTTGCAACGGCATTTTTCTTAGCATTTTCGTAATATGTAACAGAAGGACGCTCCATATCATTTTCGATAAAATCAAGCATGGAACTGCTGAAATTATCACCAATAATAATAGCAGCGTAGAAATCGCCGCTTTCAACACCTTTTATGGCTTCATCGGTGGAGTCTGTAAAAGTCCAACCCAGCTTTTTGTTTTCTTTAAGATTTTCAATGACGGAATCGCCCATGTTTTCGGTGCTGCCGTCATCAAGAGTATAGCCTTTGTCTTCCGAAAAAACGGCTATTTTGACGGCTCCCGTATTAGCATAAGGATCCCAGTTTGAATAGATATTGAACCACGCATAAAGCGGCGGGATAAGGCACAAACCCACAGCGATGGTAAGTGCAAAAAAGTTTTTTGATATTCCTTTTACATCGCTTTTGAATATTGCAAAAATCTGCTTAAAAGCGTTAAACATAACAATACCCCCTCGTAGTATTTTCATTATAGTTTGTTTTTTAATAATGTCAACCAATGCGGTTTACGTAAGGTTATTTGCCCCGGTCAATGTTGTAAATTATGGCTATTTTTTGTATAATCTAAATGAACGCGATTTTTGAAAAATCGCAAAAAAGAGGCCGGAAACAATGAACTATGAAGAATCACTTGAATATATAAAAAAAACCGGATGGAACGGAATACGACTGGGACTTGAGCGAATCACAAAGCTTATGGACCTTATGGGAAATCCCCAAGATGAGCTTAATTTTGTCCATGTTGCGGGAACCAACGGTAAGGGTACGGCGTGCGCAGTCACATCCTTTATATTAAAGGAAGCGGGCTACAAAGTGGGGCTTTTTACATCGCCCTTTATACGCCGATTTAATGAGCGAATACAGATTAATAACGAAGAAATATCCGATAAGGACTTGTCGGAGGCAACCTCGTATGTTAAAGAGTTTGCGGACAAGCTGGATGATGAGCCTACGGAGTTTGAATTAAATACAGCTATTGGATTTTACTATTTTGCCAAAGAAAAATGCGACATAGTGGTGCTGGAAGTTGGCATGGGTGGAGAGTTCGACTCCACAAATATCATTAAAAATCCGGAAGTCTGCGTCCTTACATCCATAGGACTTGACCATGTAAAGGAGCTGGGACCCACGGTTAGAGATATTGCCCGCACCAAGTCTAAAATC
>CACZQX010000361.1 GCA_902783445.1 uncultured Lachnospiraceae bacterium | reverse complement strand
TACTTCAGATGAGAATTTTCTTCCTGCAGGGGTATCCCATTTTTGTTTTAATTCTGCAATTTCTTGTAATAATGTGGTTTTTAAAGAAACCAAATCATCAGCAGTATCTTGTAATTTTTTTCGCATCTCTGAAATCTTACTTATATCAAACTTCAAAGATGTTGGATCACACCAACCCATTTAATCACCTCACAACTTAATATCTGGATTGATTTTTTCGGCTTCGGTCTTTTCTTTTTGCGCTTTTTCTTCATCACCCATTTCTTTATAGATAAAGTACCTAAATGTATGGGAGTCAGCTCTTTCAGGATACAGATTTTCGATATACTCTGCTAATTGTAACGCTTGATCATATTCTCCAATTCGAGTATGACTTAGCAATCTATATATATATCCTTCATAGAAAGATGGGTCATTAATTGTTAGCTTTCTTAGTGAAGAAGTAAGTTTTTTGTATTCTTTTTTTGCTTCTTCTTTTCTACCAAGTTTATCAAGCGCGTGAGCATGAAAATAGCGTGCAGTACTTTCATAAAAATAACCGGGATTCATATTTATCAAGTCTTCTGATACTCTTATAATGCCTTCGTAATTCTCAGATTTACCATACACATCTAGGATTAAATACAAAATATCTGCGTCGCCATTTAGAGTTTCATTAGCTTTTGAAAGCAGCCCAATTGTCGTTTCTGCGTCATGCTTTCTCAAATACAATATTGACTCCTGGATAACTGCATCTTTTAACACCATATCATATTGTCCTGTCGACTTCATAGAGCTGATTAATTCCCAAGCCTCATCACTTTCCATTTCGACAAGGACTTTCAATTTGGACAATGTAAGATTAGGATCGTTAGGAAACCGTTCGCTTCCTTTTTCGGCTACTTCCAAAGCTTTATCATACTCTTTTAGCGCAAGGTAGATTTGAGCTCGAAAATCATAAACCTCAAAAGCATCGGGAAGAATTTTTTGCATTTCATCCAATGCCTCTAATGCTTCATTATATCTATTTGAAGCAAGATAAATCCTTGCTTTGTACAATCTTAGATTTCCATCAAGAGGTTCCTCGTTTATAGCTTTCGTTATATATCTAAGTGATTGTGTATCATCACCTGCATCTAAGAACATTCCTGACATCAATCTATACATATCAGCACGATGGAACCCTGAATCCTCCGCTTTATTATAATATTCAATTGCTTTGAGGTTTTCCCCCTTAAGCAAATAAATATTGCCAATAGAATACAGTACTTCTCCTGAACTGGGAGATAATACCAATGCATTTTTAAATGAGGAAATAGCTTCATCAAACATTCCAAGATTTGCTTGAGCATTACCTAAATGAATGTATGCATCTAATGATTTTTTATTAATATCGATTGCTTTTTGAAAACATTCCATTGCAGCAGAATAGTTTTCTTCGGTCATCAAGGATATTCCTTGACTTATATAATCTTCATATTTTTCATTAAACATTTAGTTTTCTCCTAACATAATTATTGGAAGATACTGCATTGTACAAATTGGGATTGAAATAATCGAACAACACAAACTCATCTCCATTTTGAGAATCGGATATTTGATTTGTTCGTATATCTTCGTATTTATTAAATACAATATCACCTTTAAAAGTTATTTTTTGGTTTTTTTCATTGTACTCAATAGTTCTCATTTTATCTAAATTTATAATCACTTCCATTCGCTGTTCTACAAACGTATGAAATCTTAGTCTATAAACATACGTTAATGTATTATTATATATAGTTAGTGTTTCATTAACTCTTGCTGTTATTTCTGTTCCTGCGATATTATTTGCTAACACCCTCAAGAAAAACGCTATCATGCAACACGGTATTAAACATAAAGCAGTAGAAATAATAATCCAACTGTAGTCTTTAGTCAAAACTCCATCTACATTAATATATTCGTTTTCTGGATTATTAAAAGCATTAATGAATACTATCGTTCCAGATACAATACCAACTAATAATATCAAAACAGCAATAAAGATGATTGTTTTAGTGGTTTTTAGACTCTTCCTGTTTAAGTCACGACAATTTTTCTTTAGCTTTTCATCAACTATAAAATGTATCATTCTGTTACCAAATCATAAATGGAAAATCCACTTTTTTCTCCCTTTATAAGATAGTCATCGAGTGGCTTAATAAAATCTGAATTACTAGTTACCCCAGATAAACCTTCGAAAAAGTCTTTATAATCATCAAAACTTTTAGGGTTATCCCTGTACTTCAAAAAATCACGAACGGTTCCAAGATCACTATTAACATCTGTTACATTTTTAGTAACTTTAGCAGTCTTAAAGAAACTCACTACTCTAGGATCTATCACAAAGGTCTTATCACCACGGAACCACTGGATTTCAAACTTCTTATCATATCCATCCTCTAATAAGCCACCTTTAAAATCAAATGCTTTCTTAAAATCAAGCTTTCCATTCGACTGAAATCCCATATCGTGCAAAATGTTTCTCTTAATATTTCTAGGGGTGAAACTGTACCCCTTATAATTTGATCCATTCGTAATTCTGAAATCTTTAACATAGCCTAACTGAGCTACACTACAAACAAACGATGTAGTGTCTGCAGCTACTTTTGTTCTATCGACCCATTTGCCAACATTTTCATAGGTCTCATTTGCTTCTTTATCACCCATATCTGTTTTTTTGTAGTAGTCACTCAATTTATCTATATTACCATAGTAACGGGCCGCTCCACGATGTCCATCATCATCATCGAATAAATCTCCGCTTAAACTTAAAGCTTTAGCGTTTTGAGTTACACTTGTTGTTGAATTAACTACAGTAATAATTGCACCAATTGAAGCAGCAGCAGCTCCTATACATCCAATCACGATAGGAAGTGTAGCTCCTCCAGAAAATGGAATGCCTACTATAGCTATAACGGCACCGGCAATTGCCACTACTGAGCCGAGTACAGCTGTTCCAATTTTTAGAATGTATTTTCCATCTCCATATTTGAACCAATCAACAACTGCTTCAAATCCATCTCCAATTTTACTGTTTACCCACTTTAGTCCGTCAACAAACCCTCTAGTCCATCCCCATTTGTTAGGAATATCAACACAAAATGTTTCATAAAGCCAATCTCCTGCAGCTTGATACCATTTTCTTTTTTGAATATAGAGTCCGGCTATTGTATCAATTTTATTAGAAACATTATTATCTTCTGTT
>CACZQX010000360.1 GCA_902783445.1 uncultured Lachnospiraceae bacterium | reverse complement strand
TCAACCAAATCGATTGATACATACATATCCGAGCTAACCTGCTCCGAACGAATGATATTTCCTTTTACCGGAATTGTAACCTCAATCTTTTGTCGGTCTTTTTCGACGCTGAGAGTAACAATTACTTCGGTATCTTGGTTGAAGTACTTCTCTAATTTCCCAATCTTTTCGTGTATAGCAGCCTTTAACCCTTCTGTAACATCGATGTTTCTGCCTGAAATAATATAACGCATAACAACCAACTCCTATCTTAAGCCGAATAATCGGTTTATTGAAACAGAAATCCTTCTGTTTATGCTTAGATTATACCATAAACAGCTCCTTATTAAAAGAAGTATTTAACTAATTGATAGAGAATTTGGTTGTCAAGTAGCTGGGAAGGTTTTTAAAAAATTTGGCAAAATGACAAAATTTGAAAAGTTTAAATTTTTGAACATAATTTACGTAAATTTAACATAACGGTTATGTGGATAATGTGGATAACTGTGTTGATAAGTAAAAAATCCTATAAAAAGGCACTATTGGATGTGGATAACTTTTGTCAACAACAATAAACTTATGTAAATTACTGGCTGACAGAGAATAATAGAAAAAAACAAGATTTCGTTAAAATGCACAAAATGAATTAAATCCGTCATAACGGGTCGAAAAAACATGCATTTTGAAATAAAATTTTCAAAAAATGAAGGGGAATCTTTCCTGTTACATTAGTACTATTACGTTAAAGAAAAAAGGAATGTGGATAAATCTTATCCACATTCCTTTAATAAACTAGATTAAATATCTCAAAGCGGATGTGGCTGCATTTGCACCGTCCGAAACGGCCGTTACAACCTGACGAAGGGATTTGTCTCTTACATCGCCGGCAACGAAAATACCCGGAATATTTGTGATTCCGCTTTCGTCGGCAATGATGTAACCGTCCTCCGTCGTGTTTAACTCATCAACTTTAACTTTGTTCGGAGCTATTCCCACTGCTATAAAGACGCCGTCAACTTTAATGTTTTTGCTTGAACCGTCTTTGAATTTAACATCAACGCTTTCAACGTTTCCGTCACCGTTTATGTTTGTAAGATTTGCATTCCAAACCATTTCAACATTCGGAAGTTCGAAAAGCTTTGTTTGCAATACTTTTTCCGCACGAAGTTCGTCACGTCTGTGTACTACATATACCTTGTTGCATCCTCTTGCAAGGAAAATAGCATCTTCAACGGCTACATTACCGCCGCCGGCAACAACTACGTCTTTTCCGCGGAAGAAAGCACCATCGCATGTTGCGCAATAAGAAACCCCCGAGCCGGTTAAATCTTCTTCTCCCGGAATGCCAAGGCTTCTGTGACTTGCACCGCTGGCAATAATAACCGCTCTTGCTCTTATTTCGCCTTCACTTGTTATGATGATTTTTTCATCACCGATGTTCTTTACTTCCGTAACATCGGCATTTAAGTATTCCGCTCCGAATTTATCGGAATGTTCTTTCATTTTTGTTGCAAGTTCAAAACCCGTAATTTCGGGTAAACCCGGATAGTTGTCAACTTCATATGTGTTGATGATCTGTCCGCCGCTTGCAAAACTCTTTTCTATAATAATTGTGTTTAATTCACCGCGTCTTGCGTAAATAGCCGCACTAAGGCCCGCAGGACCGCTTCCCAGTATCGCTAAATCATATTTGTTCATATATTTCTCCAATCCAAACAAATAATGGCCATACAGGCTTAAATCTGATAGTAATTCGCAAATAGAATTTGCTTGCCCTAAATTATAACACCCATTTATAAAAAAATGCAAACAAATTATGACATAATTCATACAATAATCACATGTTTATTCTTGAAGAAGAAGCCTAAAAATGATAAAATAAAAAAAGTGTATCAATATGGATTGGTATGTCTATTTTTAGGGTTTGGAAAGAAAAAGAATTGAAATATAGATAGTTAAGGAGACTCAAAATGGGATTAACAGACAAGATTTTCGGCACACACAGCCAAAGAGAATTAAAGAGGATAAAACCTCTTGTAAATAAAATCGTGGAACTCAGACCAAAAATGATGGAACTTTCCGATGCGGAACTTCGTGCAAAAACAGATGAATTCAAAAAACGTTTTGCCGAAGGCGAAACATTGGACGACCTTTTGGTTGAGGCATACGCCGTAGTTCGTGAGGCTGCAAGAAGAGTTTTAAACACGGAACATTACGAAGTTCAGCTTATGGGCGGTATTATTCTTCATCAAGGCCGTATCGCCGAAATGAAAACAGGTGAAGGTAAGACACAGACATGTTTGCTTCCCGCATACCTTAACGCATTGGAAGGCAAAGGCGTTCACATCGTAACGGTTAACGACTATCTTGCAAAGCGTGATGCCGAGTGGATGGGTCAGGTTCATACTTTCCTTGGTTTGACTGTAGGTGTTGTACTTAACAGCATGGAACCGGACGAAAGAAGAGAAGCTTACAATTGCGATATTACATATATTACCAACAACGAGCTTGGTTTCGATTATCTTCGTGACAACATGGTTGTTTATAAAAACCGCCTTGTGCAAAGAGATCTTCACTATGCCATCGTGGATGAGGTTGACTCGGTTCTTATCGATGAGGCAAGAACTCCTCTTATTATAAGCGGTCAGTCCGGCAAATCCACAAAGCTTTACGAAGTATGCGATATCCTTGCAAAGCAGTTGGAACGCGGTACAGAAAAAGAGCTCACAAAAATGGAACTTATGATGAAGGAAGACAACGAAGAAACAGGTGACTTCATCGTAAATGAAAAAGATAAAGTGGTTAACCTTACGGAGCAGGGTGTTAAAAAGGTAGAAAAATTCTTCCATATCGACAACCTTGCAGACCCTGAAAACTTAGAGATTCAGCACAATATTATCCTGGCTCTTCGTGCTCACAATCTTATGTTCAGAGATCAGGATTATGTTGTAAAAGACGATCAGATTTTAATCGTAGACGAATTTACGGGTCGTATTATGCCGGGTAGAAGATACTCCGACGGTCTTCATCAGGCAATCGAAGCAAAAGAACATGTTCAGGTTAAACGTGAAAGCAAGACTCTTGCTACAATCACATTCCAGAACTTCTTTAATAAATACGAGAAAAAAGCGGGTATGACAGGTACCGCTTTGACGGAAGAAAACGAATTCAGAGACATCTACGGCATGGACGTTGTGGAAATCCCCACAAACAAGCCTATTGCCCGTGTTGATAAACAGGATGCGGTATTTAAGACAAAACGCGAAAAATTAAATGCGGTTGTGGATGCAATCGAAGAGGCGCATAAGAAGGGGCAACCTGTTCTTGTGGGTACAATTACAATCGAAGCATCGGAAGAAATCAGCGCGCTTCTTAAAAAACGCGGTATCAAACATAATGTATTGAATGCCAAGTTCCACGAACTTGAGGCTGAAATCGTAGCGGATGCGGGTCATCACGGTGCGGTAACCATCGCCACAAACATGGCAGGTCGTGGTACCGATATCAAGCTTGGTGAGGGTGTTAAGGAACTTGGCGGTCTGAAGATCATTGGTACCGAGCGTCACGAGTCAAGACGTATCGACAACCAGCTCCGCGGACGTTCCGGCCGTCAGGGCGACCCCGGCGAGAGCCTGTTCTTCCTCTCTCTTGAGGATGATCTGATGAGGCTCTTCGGCGGCGACCGCATCACCTCGATGATGAATATGCTCAAAGTGGACGAGAACACGCCCATCCAGTCCAAGATGCTTTCCAGCGTTATCGAGTCTTCGCAGAAGAAGATCGAGGGCAGGAACTTCAACATCAGAAAGAACGTACTGAACTACGATGATGTTATGAATGCTCAGCGTGAGATCATCTACAAGCAGCGCCGT
>CACZQX010000359.1 GCA_902783445.1 uncultured Lachnospiraceae bacterium | reverse complement strand
TTTCAAAATCTTGAGTATCCTCTTTTTTTTGTATTTCTTTCTTTTCTTTTTAACGAAAGCAGAAACAAGGTCAAGGACATGGTTCCTGCCATCAAGATATCTTACGTCACAACTCATAGTTTTCTCCTCCTTTTTATTTTTATAATATATTGAATATTCTTGTGCGGCGGAACCGCCTGTCCGGTGTTGAGAGAGCCGGTCTACCGGTTTTTAAAAGCCGCCAGAAATATTATGCCGCGAAAGGCTCTTTACTTGAGAAGGCATATGATAGGCTAATATGCCTTGGCAAACCTGCCGTAGGCACTGGGCTTGCCTGTATGCCAAGAAAATCTTATGCCGGGGAGGCTCAAGTCAAGAGCACCGTGGAATAATATTTCTGGTGGCTCTCAAAATCCGGACAGGTGGCTCAAAGGGAGCCGGAATATTCATTTTAATGGGGAGCGTATGGTTTGAAGCTTACATTAGATAAAAATCGCGTAGCAGTTTTATGGCAGCTACGCGATTTTTATGTATTGTGAAAAATGATTTTGTTTTTAATGCTTATAGCTTTTATACCATTCAGCAAACATTTTTAAACCATCTTTGATTCGTATGTTTGGAGTGAATCCATAGTCTTCTTTTAGTGCTTCACTGTCAGCGTATGTAACAGGGACGTCGCCTGGTTGCATACCTACAAGTTCTCTGTGCTCCTCAAAGTTGTAATCTTTCGGGAGTATTTCTGCATTTACTAATTCTTCTTGCAATGTAGAAATAAAATCCATCAGGTTTTCAGGAGTTCCGCCACCTATGTTATATAGAGCATATGGTGGAATTGGAAGACCATCTTCACCTATTGATTTTGCAGGCGCTCCCTGGATTACTCTGTAAATTCCTTCTACAATATCATCTATATATGTAAAATCTCTTTTACAATTTCCATAATTGAAGATTTTTATTGTTTCTCCTCTAATAAGTTTTTCTGTAGCCGAATAGTAGAACATGTCAGGTCTACCAGCCGGACCGTAAACAGTAAAGAATCTAAGACCGGTAGAAGGTATATTATAAAGCTTAGAATAACTGTGCGCTAAAAGTTCGTTAGATTTCTTTGTTGCTGCGTAGAGAGAAACCGGATTATCAACCATGTCACTTGTGCTGAAAGGAACTTTTTTATTTCCTCCGTAGACAGAAGAAGATGATGCGTAAACAAGATGTTCTACACCGGTAGCATCATTATCATAGCTGTGGCGACATGCTTCGAGTATGTTATAAAAACCTATGAGATTGCTTTCAATATATACATCAGGATGATCAATAGAATATCTAACTCCGGCTTGTGCAGCCAAATTCACAACAATATTAGGAGAATATTTTTCAAAAACATCATTAATCAAAGCTTTATCTGCTATATTCCCTTTAATAAATACATGCTTAACCGGTGAACCTTTAGCAGTCTCTTCAATGATACCTAATCTATATTCTTTGAGTTTCGGATCATAATAATCGTTCATGTTATCAAGACTTATAATTGTTCCGGATTTCATTTCTTTAAGTAAACGAATTACAAGATTGGCTCCTATAAATCCAGGCGATCCGGTGACTAAAATTGTTTTTCCATTTATCTGAATATTTTGTTTCATTAATGTGCCTCCTTTAGCCTTTGGATTAATCTCTTCTGAATAGGTCTCGTGTATAGACTTTTTCTTCTACATCGTCAAGAACCGGGTCATATCGGTTAGCTATTATACATCCGCATTTTTTCTTGAATTTATTTACATCATTAATAACTTCGCTTCCAAAGAATGTGGATCCGTTTTCAAGAGTTGGTTCGTATATTACAACAGTAGCTCCTTTGGCTTTTATACGTTTCATAACTCCTTGGATTGATGACTGACGGAAGTTATCGCTATTACTTTTCATGGTAAGTCTATATACGCCTACAACGATCTCTTTTTGCTGAGATTCTTTGGTATAAGAGTAACTTTCACTATTTTCGTATGTACCTGCTATTTCAAGCACTCTGTCGGCGATGAAGTCTTTTCTTGTTCTGTTGCTTTCTACTATGGCAGTCATCATGTTCTGAGGAACATCATTATAATTTGCAAGAAGCTGTTTGGTATCTTTTGGTAAGCAATATCCGCCATAACCGAAAGAAGGGTTATTGTAGTAATCGCCAACTCTAGGGTCGAGACAAACGCCTTTGATTATAGAAGCAGTGTTAAGGCCTTTTACTTCTGCGTATGTATCTAATTCATTAAAATATGAAACTCTGAGAGCCAGATATGTATTTACAAAGAGCTTTGTTGCTTCGGCTTCGGTATAACCCATAAATAATTTTTCGATAGGATTTTTGATAGCGCCCTGCTGAAGAAGAGAAGCAAAAAGTTCTGCTTTCTCCTTTGTATTTTCGTCGCAACCTACAATTATTCTGCTAGGAAACAGGTTATCGTATAATGCCTTTGATTCTCTTAAAAATTCCGGACTGAATATAATATTATCGACATTATATTTTTCACGTATTGATTTTGTATATCCAACAGGAATGGTTGATTTGATAACTATAGTAGGTTTAACCTTGCGTTCTTTTGTAGATTCGAGTATAAGATTAATTACGGATTCAACAGCAGAACAATCGAAGAAATTCTTCTTCGGATCATAATTTGTCGGAGCGGCAATAATTATGAAATCAGCATTTTTATATGCACTGGCTCCATCGGTTGTGGCGGTGATAGATAATTCTCTTGTTCCTTCTTTGGCTTCTTTGAGATATTTTTCTATGTAATCATCCTGGATAGGAGATATATAATTATTTAATTTTTCGACTTTTTCGGGAATGATATCTACAGCAGTTACATCATTATGCTGCGAGAGAAGTACTGCCAGGGATAATCCTACATATCCGGTTCCGGCAACGGCAATATTGTATTTTTTTGTGATCGTATTTTTGACATTTGGATCAACAAAAAGTTCTCTGGTATCAAAATCAAGAACTTCTGATAAGGCTTGAAGTTGATTGACAGATGGAATGTGTTCCATTGACTCAATCTTACTTATGATTGATCTGTGGATTCCGGTAGCTTTTGCTAAATCTAACTGAGTCAGATTATTGCTTTTTCTTTTGCTTTGAACTGTTTGAGACAGTAACTGTAGTGATATTTCTTTCATGCTTTAACCCCCTAAACACAAAATGTTATAAATTGTAACATGATTAATTGTTAGATATAAGAATCTAAATTATCATAATTATATATTATATGTTAAAGGAACGCAACAATATTGTGGGGATTGTTGCGAAAATTTGAGTTGAGTGTTATAAATGATAACATTTTAAGGCTGGACCGGTGGCTGAATATGATTTGCGCAAGCGAAAAGCCTATTGTATGTGCTAATCTATTGACTGTAAGGAAAAAAATGAAATTATTCGTAAAAATATAATGAAAAACTGACAAGGTTTGGCTTTTTTTGTAGAATATTGGTGTTATCTTGTCTATTATATTCGCATATGGTATGATGTTTAAAGATTTAAAAATCGTTACTA
>CACZQX010000358.1 GCA_902783445.1 uncultured Lachnospiraceae bacterium | reverse complement strand
GTGCCTCTGCATAGCCTCCCAGCGCCTGAAATGGGGCAAACTGTTTTGCTCGCTCGCTAAGTTCCATCTTAGCTCGAATTTTATTAATCTTCGCCACTTCTGTGACCTCCGATAAGTCTGTTTCTTTCCATTGCCGTGCCTTCTTCCGTAAGGCTGATTCCATTTACCACGGCATTTTTGCCGTTTTTAAGTTTAATATCCAACATGGCTTTTTGAACGCTGCTGTCTTTTTCATCTTCTTCAAGTTCAGAAAAAAAGTCCAATTGTCTGAAATCGTCGTCTTTTATATCTTCAAAAGAAATATACATTCTTCTTATAGGAACGTCCTTATATGCAATTTTATCATACAAATCGGAAACAAATTCCGTTATTATTCTGGAACTGTTTGTGGGTGTTATTAGTTTTTTGCTTATTCTTGACGGATAGTATCCCTCCGACATGTTATTATATCCAATCATAATAGAAATAACCCTCACAAGTTTTTTTTCGGCAACAAGTCTCAAGCACAGCAAATCCGCCATTTCCTTTAAAACGATAATTGCTTCTTCAAAAGAATAATCTCTCATTAAAATTTGTCCGTTGGAATAGGACATGGATTTCGCAACAGTATTTTTAATGTCTGCTATTCTTACGGGTTCTTTCCCCCAAGCGTGATCTATTAAAAGTTCAGCATTTACGCCAAATTCGTTATACAAAACATCTTCGTCCGCTTTTGCCAAATCTTCCATACAATAAATACCAAGATGCGCCAATCTGTTGGAAATACCTTTTCCTATTCTCCAAAAATCCGTCAAAGGTCTGTGTTGCCAAAGGCTTTCTTTATAGCTTTCTTCGGTCAAAATACCAATATTATCCGCCACATGTTTGGCTGTAATGTCCAAAGCTATTTTTGCAAGATACAGATTGTTACCTATTCCGCAGGTTGCTGTAATGCCGGTCTTATCAAAAACACTCTTCATAACTTTTACGGCCAGTTCTTTCGGGTTTAAACCGTAAAGCTTTAAATAGTCCGTAACATCGATAAAAACCTCGTCTATGGAATAAACATGAATATCTTCTTTAGAAAAGAATTGAAGGTAAATGGAATATATCTCCGTCGAATAATCAATATATTTTTGCATCCTTGGCGGAGCCATTATGAATTCAATGCTTTTTGGTATTTGAAAAAGTCTGCATCTGTTTTTTATGCCCAAGGCTTTCATTGAAGGCGTAATGGCAAGGCATATGGTTTTATCGGAGCGCGTGGGATCCGCAACAACCAAATTTGTAGTCATTGGATCCAGTCCTCGCTCAACGCATTCAACGGATGCAAAAAAGCTTTTCAAATCTATACAGATATAATGTCTGTCCTTAGCCATCTAAAACCTCAATCAGTGTAATCAGTATCGATATTTACAACAAATGTATAATCCGGAAACATATCTTTTAACTGTTCATCCACATATTTCCTGAAATTGGCACGATCTTTCAAATCAAATGTCATAACCATATCGAAATTAATAAGCTTCTTTTCCTCATCAATAAAGAAACCATGCGTACCGATAACCGGATCTTGCTTATCAAGAAACTCTCTGATTTTTTTTTCGATAATCGATTTATTATCATTTGATGTATTAACCGCATAAATTCCCACGGTTAAGAAAGTGCTGAATTCATGCAAAATTTTATCTTGAACCTTTTTAGTAAGGATATGTATCTCTTTTGCCGTTAACGTATCATCAACTTCTATATGTACGGAACCGATAGCCGCATCAGGACCGTAGTTATGAAGAACAAGGTCGTATGCGCCATGTACTCCCTCAATTTCCTTAATTGATTTTTTCATAGCTTTTGTGACTTCGCTGTCCGGTCTGAATCCCACAATTTGGTTAAATGGACGGGCAAACATTTCAATACCGGCTTTAATGATAAATACCGAAATAATTGCACCTACAATACCATCAACGGGAAAGCCCGTTATAAAATAAAAAACAGCTCCCACAAGAGTAGTTGCGGATATTATGGCATCAAACAAAGCGTCGGATCCCGATGCTATAAGGGCATCGGAATTAAGTCTAATTCCTTTATTTTTAACAAAACGACCAAGCACGATTTTAACCACAATGGCAACGCATATTATAATAATGGTAATGGTTGAATAATCCGGTTTTTCAAATGCAAATATATTCTTTATGGATTCGATTAAAGATGAAACACCTGCCGTTATGACGATTGCCGCAATAATAATGGCGCTGAAATACTCTATTCTTCCGTGT
>CACZQX010000357.1 GCA_902783445.1 uncultured Lachnospiraceae bacterium | reverse complement strand
TCCTTGGTTATTTTCCTTAAAATAATCAGCCACAGCCTCCCTATAAATCTTTTAATACATTCTTTTGAAGTTGATTTCTTCGACGATACCTTTTTCGTTGGTCACATAATCACGCATATATCCTTTTTCTTCAAACAAAAAACATTCCGCCGCAAGTTCTTCAGGAGTTGATGGAACCCCTTCCAATGCGAGACGCAGGCCGTTTTCCTTATATCCTTGTAGTTCATTTAACAAAAAAACAAAGAGAGTCTTTTCTGAAGGATTTTCATCAATTTTCATAATCGCCACTCCTTTTATGTGCTTCTCCCCATTAAAAAATATACTCCCGGATTCATTTGTGATAACAGAATTCCTTTATAAATGGTTTTGCCTTTGATTATCTACTGTGTACTATAGATTGATAGACTAAATAGACTTACTTATTTGGTATTAAAACAAGAAATTTTTTTAGGTTTTGTTAAACTCCTTTCATAAAGAATTTCGATCGACTCTTAACCAAACCCAAACGTAGTATACAAGAGAATTCCTTTATTTTCAAGGGGAAAATTGTATTTATTTAGTACTTTGTTACCATTGCACATCTCTTATTTTATTTGCATAATATGTCGATATAAGTTATACTACAAATATAATATGAGCTAGTTATACTCATATATAAATTTTCTATGAAAAGAGGTGCTGAATATGAAAATAGAAAAAATCAATGATAATCAAATACGATGCACTTTAAACAGAAATGACCTGATTTCAAGGCAGATTAAGCTCAGTGAGCTTGCCTACGGAACAGAAAAAGCAAAATCTCTTTTTAAAGATATGATTCAACAGGCTGCCGACGAATTCGGTTTCGAGGCAGACGATATACCTTTAATGATAGAGGCTATTCCGACAAGTACGGATTCAATTATCTTAATTATTACAAAGGTCGAGGATCCGGAAGAGTTGGATACGCGTTTTTCAAATTTCTCCTCCGCAAAAGAGGATAACGACTTTGATCAAATCTCCAAATTGGAAGACGAAATCAACGGAGCTACCGCGCTTCTTCGTGATGTTTTTGCAGCAGCAACCAACAAAAACGGCAGCAAAACTCCCGATACGGACGAAACATTCACTCCGTTAAATAAATCCATTACGCCTGAAAAACCGGCTAAAGCAAAAGCCTCTTTAAATAAAGATTTACTTAAAAATACACCTAAGGATATTGAAATGCTTTATTCTTTTGATGATATGGAGACTGTTCTCGGACTTTCAACGGTTATCAAAGATATCTGCCACGGCAGAAGCACTCTTTACAAATATCCTGTAGATAACAGATATTACTTATTACTCAGAAAAGATTTCAGTTCAGCTGAAGACTTTAGCAAGATGTGTAACATCATTTCGGAATATGGCTTCAGATCAAACATTTCTTATGCGGGAAGTGCCTTTATGAAAGAACACTTTGAAGTGATTTTAAAAGACAAAGCTATTCAGAAGCTTGCCAATATATAAATATTAAAAGCAAAAACCGACGCTAAAAGCGTCGGTTTTTTTAATACTCTTATTAAATTATTCTTCTGCGATAGCGCTAACAGGACAGGCTGAAGCACATGAACCGCAGCTGATGCATTTGTCAGCATCAATCTGCTGCTGTGATCCTGCATCTGAGATTGCTTCTACAGGACATTCACCTGCGCATGTACCACAGTTAATGCAAGCGTCTGAAATTTTATATGCCATTTATTCTTCCTCCTTAAAAATATGTTGTTTACATTTTATACCAAAAGTTTTTAAAAAACAAGCAAAACTCCATATTTTAACATTCTTTTTACACAATGTTCAAATAATAAACAATTTCCATATTCTTTTTTCTTGCAAATTATTTTCAGCTATAATATAATATCAAATACTATCAGATTTTATACGTCGCGCGTAATCGTAAACAGCGACAAGCCAATTTTAAAGGAGGAAAGTTAAATGACAGTAGATAAAGATACACTTATTGGTGACATCGTAAGAATGGACCAAGGCTTAGTAATGATTTTAATGAACGCAGGTATGGGTTGCGTTGGTTGCCCATCAGCACAGGC
>CACZQX010000356.1 GCA_902783445.1 uncultured Lachnospiraceae bacterium | reverse complement strand
CCGTTATATGCATACCAAGCACCCGATTTGTTTACGATATTTAAGTCGGAAGCAACATCCAAAACGTCGCCTTCAACGGAAATACCCGTACCGAACATGATATCAAATTCCGCCTCTCTGAAAGGAGGAGCTATTTTATTCTTTACAACTTTGATTCTTGTACGGTTACCGATTACTTCTCCGCCACTCTTTAATGTCTCGATTCTTCTGACATCAAGTCTGATTGTTGAGTAGAATTTAAGGGCTCTACCGCCGGTTGTTGTTTCCGGATTTCCGAACATTACACCGATTTTTTCTCTCAACTGGTTAATAAAGATAATTGAACAATGTGTTTTATTGATAATAGCCGTAAGCTTTCTTAAAGCCTGAGACATAAGTCTTGCCTGCTTACCAACCTGTGCATCACCCATATCACCGTCGATTTCATCCTTTGGTACAAGAGCTGCAACAGAGTCGATGATTATAATATCAACAGCTCCCGAACGAACCATTGTTTCGGCAATTTCAAGACCCTGTTCACCGTAATCCGGCTGTGAGATATAAAGATTATCAATATCAACGCCTATAGCTTTTGCATACATTGGATCCAATGCGTGTTCGGCATCGATAAAGCCTGCGATACCGCCCATCTTCTGAACTTCCGCAACCATGTGTAAAGCAACCGTTGTTTTACCACTGGATTCAGGTCCGTAAATTTCTATTATTCTTCCCTTCGGAATACCACCGAGACCGAGAGCAAGATCGAGACTTATCGAACCGGTAGGTGTTGTTTCGATATTCAAAGCCGCACCTTGATCTCCGAGTCTCATAATCGAACCTTTACCATGCTGTTTTTCAATTTGAATAATCGCTGCATCCAACGCTTTTAATTTTTCATCTTTGTCCATTTAAACTTCTCCTTTTAAATTATATTAAAATCGAACACTTTTACAAAATTCATAAATCTATATAAAGATATATAAAAATATATCAAAAAAGCATCGCGAACTAATGTTCGTAATTAATATAATATATATTTATTTACTTGTCAATAGTTTTTCGAAAATTCGTTCGATTTTTAAAAAACGGATACTTTGCTTGAAAAACAGTTGATTTTAAAGCAAAGTAAAGGATTGTATTTAAGAAGTTACGAATATGATTGTATTAAAAAACCGAACATAAGTCAATCCATTTTAACAACAAATTGTTTTCTGCCCACTATTTCGCTTGCAATCGCACCGCCTATAACCAAAATCGCTCCCAAGATTCCTATTACCGATGTAGGCTGTTTCAAAACAGTCATGGACAAAATAACCGCAAGAGCCGGCTCGATATAACCCAAAATCGAAGAGGTCTGAATCGGCAATTTCCCGATGCCGTCAAAATAAAAGCAATAAGCGATTCCCGTTTGAACGATTCCCACTATTGCAATAAGAACTATCGTCTTTAAATCAAAGGCCCTATCAAGATCTCCAAAAACGTTTAAAGCAAATGGAAGCACCACAATTGCCGATGTTCCAAGCTGAAAAGTTGTTTTATCATAAAAAGATATATCTTTGAATTTTTTGTTACAAAATATAATAACAACAAAGGACAAAGTTGCAATTCCGGCAATCAAAATGCCGATTGGATTAAAGAAGTCCACTTTTTTACCGAATATTCCCGAAGCAAAAACAACGCCTATAAAAGTTACGATAATGCATAACAATTTTGCAAGAGAAAGTCTTTCTTTGTAAATAAAAGCCGATAAAAATATGGCAAACATCGGCGCCATATAATTTATCAAAGTTGCCACGGCAACGCCCACGTAATTATAGGCGCTGAAAAGAAACACCCAATTGATGCCGAGTGCCGCGCCCGATACAATGAGCCAAAGCAGATTGCTTTTAATTGCCTTAAAGTCCGGTCTTTTTCCCATAGCAAACATAACAACCATAACCGTAAGAAAGCCAAGACTGCCTCTGAAAAACACAGTGATAACCGGCGGCATATTTAAATAATAAAGAATAACCGTAAGTGTTCCGAAAAGAACGACGGATGAAACAAATTTTATCTTTTGAGCAAGCATTGAAATCTCCCTAATCTAATCCATATTTATCAATTTTCCCTGATAAATGTTATTATCTTTAAAGAATTTATGAATATGGTTTAATACATTTTTCTTATCTGCGCTCCATTTTGGCTCGATTAAAAGCTTTTTGGGGCCGTCTCCCGTAAGGCGATGAATAACAATGTTCTTCGGTATAGTCTGAATAATTTCTCCAAGCAAAGAACAATATTCGTCAAGTGTCATTATTTTGAAAGCATTTTCGTTGTAATACTTTGCCAAATCAGTATCCTTAAGCACATGAAGCAGGTGAAGTTTAATACCCTTTATGCCGCTGTTGCAAACATATTTTACAGATTGAAGCATCATATCTTTATTTTCATTCGGAAGCCCCAAAATCAAGTGTGTGATAATCTCCAAACCGGCTTCATTTAACATCTTAACAGCATTATCATAAAGGTCAAGACCGTATCCGCGCCTAATAAGATCCTCACTCTTTTCGTGAATGGTCTGAAGTCCCAGCTCAAGCCAAACAGGTTTAATCTCATTTAATCTTTTTAACATTTCAACGACTTTTTTGTCAATACAATCCGGTCTTGTGGCAATGGATATGGCAACAATGTCATCATAGCTCAAAGCCTTTTTATATAGTTTTTCCAAAAAATCCAAATCACCGTATGTGTTTGAAAAACTCTGAAAATAAGCCATATACTTCACATCTTTATTGTTTTTTAACTTTGAAGATAGATTTTCCTTAGCCCATTCAATTTGCTTATCAAAGTCCCAATACGCAGGAGGCGCAAAATCTCCCGAGCCTCCGTTACTGCAAAAAATACAGCCGCCCGTTCCGACTTTCCCATCGCGATTGGGGCAAGTACAAGAAGAATTAAGGGCAAGCTTGTAAACCTTGCCCCCGAATTGTTTGTACATATATTCATTTAGTGAATAATAGTGTTTTTCAAAATGTAAATCCGACATTTTTAATATTTTTTTTAATACAATAAAACTCTCAAATGCAATTTTTATTTAAACCCACAATAAGCATTCAGTTCCAAAACTCAAGCAAGCACTCTGCGAATCATGTCCAAAGCCGTCATAACCGTGCCTTGTCTGATGCTTAGTCTGTTGCCTTTTCTGGTTAGCTTTTTAACCACGGTATTGCCTTTATAGTAAAGGCCGATAAAAACAAGACCTACCGGTTTTTCTTTACTTCCACCGTCGGGACCCGCAATTCCCGTTATTCCAACACCTATGTCTGCCGCCGAAACAAGGGCAACGCCCTCAGCCATTTTGGATGCCACTTCTTCACTGACCGCACCGCATTTTTCCAAAATATCATGAGGAACACCAAGGCGCTTTTCTTTAGCTTCGTTTGAGTATGTTACAAATGACTCGTTAATAATATCAGAAGAGCCCGGAACATTAATAATAGTTGAAGCCAGCATTCCGCCGGTACAACTTTCCGCACAAGCTATGTGAAGCTTATTTTCTTTAAGAAGTTTTACAACTGCGGCTTCCAAAGACTCATCCACATCATAAGAATAAATATACTCTCCAAATCGCTCTTTGATTTTATCAACCATAGGCTCAATAAGTTTTAAAGCCTCAGCTTCGCTTTTTGCCTTGGCAGTAACCCTAAGCTGGCTTTCAAAAGGTTTTGCATATGGCGCAACCGTAGGATTCTCGCTGTTAATCAAATCATCCGCCATGGAAGCCATTGTAGACTCGCCGATTCCAATCATTTTAACTGTTCTTGACACAATAACATCATCGGAAAGAGTTTTTAAATATGGCAAAACACTTTCTTTAAACATAAGAGTCATTTCCGATGGCGGTCCCGGAAGCATAATAACCGCTTTGCCCCGGTTTTCAACAATCGCACCCGGTGCCGTACCGTGATTGTTGTAAAGTGGAGTCGCATCCTCCGGCAAAAATGCTTGTTTGTAGTTATTTTCCGTAATAACAAGCCTAAAAGAATGCAATCTTTCTTCCAGCATTTCTTTAGCTTTTGAGTTTTCT
>CACZQX010000355.1 GCA_902783445.1 uncultured Lachnospiraceae bacterium | reverse complement strand
GATGCATATAAGAGCGGTGACGCAATTAAGGCCGTAAGTCTTCCACAGATTGCCGGTGCGGATACAATCAAAGTTGCCGTTACCGGATTATTACCTCCGATGGACTACGTTGCAGCCGACGGTTCACCTGCAGGTTTTAACACGGCAGTACTTGCGGAAATCAGCCAACGTATCGGTAAAAACATCGAAATCGTAGTTGTTGACAGTATCGGTCGTGCCGCTGCATTATCAAGCGGTACCGTTGACGCTGTATTCTGGACACGTACAAGTGAACCGGCCAATAATATGACAGTACCTCTTTCAGATGATGAAATATTTATCAATGCAAAAGCAAACATGTCCGACAAAGAGCTTACAGCATTGGAAAAAATTGATTCACTTATTGACTTTGCAAACTACGGCAAGATGGATATGCCTGAGGGAACAATCATAACAAACTCATACTTCTCGGATTCCATTGTTCAGGTTACAACAAAAGCAAGTAAAGAACAACGTGAAGCTGAGCAAGAATCAAGAAGAGCCGAACGTGAGTCGGAACGCGCAGCACAAGCTGAAACAGATAAATAAGGATACTTAAAAAAGGGATGCAAATTTGCATCCCTTTTGCATTTAATATTCAATAAGTTGTGTTAATTGCATTGTTTCGAATTTCAGGACGTCCTTGTACTTTTCGTTAACCGTGTTATAAGCCGCATTGCTTACAATATGTATCATTGGCGTGTTTGATTCTGCGGCTGATTTTAGGATCGTTGCCTCAAAAATCAACGAACCCCAAGGAATATGATAAGAGCTTGTTACCAGCGCTATCCGGTTAACCTGCGGATATTCTTCCAACAATATTTTGTAAGTAAAACGAGCATTTTCGAGAGTCGTCATGGACTTATTTTCAATAATTATTCTGCTTTCATCCAGACCGTTTTCAATGAGCCATTTGGCCATCAGATCTGCTTCCGTAACATTTTTATTGTTCTTTGCGGTTCCGCCGCCGGTGCAAACCACAAAAGCGTTCGGATATTGCTTTGCACAATTCAAAGCCACATTAAGTCTTCCGATAAGTTCTTCCTGCATTGTGCCATCATCGTTAAGTTCAAATCCCAATATCACGATTGCAAGACTATCATCCTTTGGCAAATCATCAGGCAGCATGCCTTCATTTACGACCAACTCATTATTGGCATAATCCCAATAATCAAAAATATCTTGCCAAAGCTCTGCTTTGTCTTCATCAACCTCAGCCAATTCTGCCATGTAACCCTCAACATTTTCGTCCTGACATACCGCATCACTGTAAGCGTTTATAGCATCTTCAATAATCACATCCGCATCGCGCTTGTTGCCACATGCGGAAAATGTAAAAGCTAAACTTATAGTCAACAATATTAGTGATAGTTTTTTCATAATATACACCCCTGCTAATAATCATCTTATTTTGGTAAGTGTCTTTAGTATAAACTAATTAATTGTTGATTACAAATATATTTGAATTTTTTTGTTGAAGAAGTGAATTGAATAAGCAATATATCTAATTCATTTTTGATATTAATTTACATAAAACTGCCTGTTTTCAGCAGCATAAAAAGGCGGCGCCTCATTATATGAAGTGCCGCCCGTTATGCAATTTTTAATTCTCGTCTTTATTTTTACCGAATCGTTTTTTCTTCTTTGGTGATTCTCCGGCTTTTTCCGCCTCGTTTAAAGTTCCGCCCATTGCATCATCAAATGCTTTTAAGGCTTCCTTCTGCTCTGCCGTAAGCTTTTCCGGAACCGCTACGTAAAGTGTTACATAGTGATCGCCGCGAACCTCTTTGTTACGAAGGGTCGGAACACCCTTTCCTTTAAGACGTATCTTTGTGTCGGTCTGTGTTCCCGGTTTGATTGGGAAAAGCACATCTCCGTCAATTGTTTTAATTCTTACGTCACCGCCAAGTGCAGCCTGTGCAAAGGAAATCGGCGCTGTTGAGAAAAGATTGTAATCACTTCTTTCAAAAATCGGATGACGGGAAACAATAACTTCCACAAGTAAGTCACCTCTAGGACCGCCGTTGATACCCGGCTCGCCTTTACCTCCGATACGGATGCTTTGTCTGTCATCGATACCTGCGGGAATTGTAACCTGAATACGCTTCTTGGAAGCAATATAGCCTGTTCCGCGACAGTCAGGACATTTTTCTTTGATAATCTGACCCGTACCGTTACAATCCGGACAAGTCTGGACATTTCTCACCATACCGAAAAGCGACTGCTGCGTATATACAACCTGTCCTTTACCGCCACATTTTGTACAAGTGTCTTTGCTTGTACCCGGCTTAGCACCGCTACCACCACAAGTTTTACATTCATCCTTAAGAGTTAAATCCAACTCTTTTTCGCAACCAAAAACCGCTTCCTCGAAAGTAATTCTTACGGAAGTACGAATGTTAGCGCCTTTTTGCGGACCGTTGTAGCTTGAACGACGTCTGCCGCCGCCGCCGAAAAGATCGCCGAATATATCTCCAAAGCTGCCAAAGATATCATCCATGTTAAAGTCAAAGCCACCTGCACCGCCGCCGGCTCCGCCTTCGAAGGCTGCATGACCGAATTGGTCATACTGTCTTCTTTTTTCGGCATCACTAAGAACGGCATAGGCTTCCGAAGCCTCTTTAAACTTGGCTTCCGCTTCCTTATCTCCCGGGTTTGTATCCGGATGATACTTTTTGGCAAGCTGTCTGTATGCTTTTTTAAGTTCTGCATCCGAGGCGCTCTTATCAACGCCCAAGACTTCATAATAATCTCTTTTGTTTGCCATTTTCTAACCCTTTTCTTTCGAGTTTACATAATACGACCATTCAAAGGTCAATGTGGTCAAAGCTCCGAAAATTTCACGCATTTTAGCGGTCAAAATCGGAGCTTTTAACTCATTAGATATCAGTGTTTAAAATTAAACTTCTTTGTAGTCCCCATCTACGACATCGTCATCAGCCGGACCATTGTTTGCGGCACCGCCCATATCAGGACCTGCGCCCGCACCCATGTCAGGACCTGCACCTTGTGCGCCGCCCTGCATGTTCTCGTACATCTTTGTGAAGAGGTTCTGAGAACTTGTCATGAGTTTTTCTTTAGCTGCTTTCATTTCATCAACATCTGCATCTGTCATTTCTTCAGCATTCTGATGTTTCTCAACTAAAGCTTTAAGTGCATCAAGGTCTGCCTGAACAGCTGCCTTGTCGTTTGCATCTAATTTATCACCAACATCTGTTAAAGCTTTTTCTGTCTGGAATACGATAGAATCAGCTTCATTTCTTGTGTCGATTGCTTCTTTACGTTTCTTATCCTGAGCTTCAAATTCAGCAGCTTCTTTAACAGCCTTATCGATATCTTCATCACTCATAGATGTACCTGATGTGATTGTGATGTGCTGTTCTTTGCCTGTTCCGAGGTCTTTAGCGGATACATTAACAATACCGTTTGCATCGATATCAAATGTAACTTCAATCTGTGGAACACCTCTTCTTGCAGGAGGGATACCATCAAGTCTGAACTGTCCGAGAGATTTGTTATCTCTTGCGAACTGTCTTTCACCTTGAACTACGTTAATATCAACGGCTGTCTGGTTATCAGCGGCTGTTGAGAAGATCTGGCTCTTCTTTGTAGGAATTGTTGTATTACGCTCGATAAGTCTTGTAGCTACGCCACCCATTGTCTCGATTGAAAGAGAAAGTGGAGTAACATCAAGAAGAAGGATATCGCCTGCACCTG
>CACZQX010000354.1 GCA_902783445.1 uncultured Lachnospiraceae bacterium | reverse complement strand
TTGTTGTAAACAGATTCGTTGAAACCATTCTGTTCACTTTATTTTCTACGTATTTTCCTTCTTCTCTCAATCTGTTTGTTATAAATGACAAACCCTTCGTAAGATATATTAAAAGGTCTTGCATAAGCGCAATTTCCGGTTTTTTTCCGCATACTCCGGATATTATACACTCTTTTCCCCCTGCAGTTTCCTGACACTGGTTACAATACATTTTTGTTAGCATGTCCCACCTCCTATGGGCTAAAATCAAATTATCAATCGTTTACTGTGTTTGAACTAAAGTTAACATATATCAAACTCAAGATATTTGGTTTTAACCACATTATTTTCACTTTATTTTCTTATAATCTAAAATAAATGGGATGGAGGAATTTTAAAATGACAAGTAAATTCATAGAAAAATTCAATCTAAATAAAACTGCTTTATTCAAGGGTATGAGTATTGAAGAAATTAAAATATGCCTTAAAAGCCTTTCCGCATTAGATAAATATTATTTTAAAGGTGAAATGGTTATGCTAAGCGGCACTTCCGTAGATAGTATGGGTCTGGTACTTTCCGGTAGCATTACCGTGGAAATCAATGATCGCCAAGGCAATAAAACTATTTTGAGTCATATTTCAAAAGGAGATTTTTTTGCGGAATCATATGCCTTTAACGAAAAAGAATTTTTTGCTGTAGATGTGGAGGCAAATGAGGATTGTCACATACTGTTTTTAAACCTTAGAGCAATAAAAAAGGCGCCAAAAGCGCCTGAGAATTGGTTACATTTATTCTTATTAAATCTTTTGACTATTGTTACCGATAAAAACTTATCGCTGACACGCCGCTCTTATCACGCTTCTCACAAAAGCATCCGCGGTCGTGTTATGGCTTATCTTAACAGTATGTCCTTGCGCGCAAATTCAACATCTTTTGATATTCCTTTTAATCGCAGTCAGCTTGCCGACTACCTAAATGTTGAACGCACAGCTCTGTCAAAAGAGCTTAAAAAAATGCAAGATGAAGGTTTAATTAGTTATCGTTTGAACCATTTTTCTCTTTTTCCAACTCAGCCTTAAGTATCGCTACTTCCTGCGTAAGCCTTGTTGTTTTTTTGTTCAACTTTGAAATATTGCTTGTCAGTACAACGATGATTATCAAAAGGAATGCAAATCCAAAGAACATCATCATGTTCATCGGCGAACCGATTCCCATAAGTCCCGCAAGTTTTGCAAGCAATATCGGGAATATATCAAATATAATAAGGATTACGATGGCTACCATCCAAGGAAGGCCCTGACGCAAATCCATTTTCTTTTTTCTACACATGTTAATTATAACCAACAGTGCGATCGCAAAACATATGAGTATTATTATCTGTAATCTTAATGACATAATTTACTTTGCCACACTTTCTAACAATATTGCCAAAGAAACTTTTACCATGTAATAAACGGATTTAAGCGGTGATATCGATGATTTTCCGCTTTCTCTTTCTTTCATCATTACAGGTATTTCAACCACTTTGCCCTTTTTCTTTAGAAGGGTTACTACGCTGTCCGGTTCCGGATAATCCGTCGGGTAATAAGCGGCAAACATTTCTATTGTTCTTCTGTTTATCAGTCTCAAGCCACTTGTTGGATCCGTTACTGTTGCTCCTGTAATACCCTTAATCAAGTTTGTAAAATACTTGATTCCCAATCGTCTCATTGCCGACGATTGGAAGCCTTCCATCTTTATAAATCTGGAACCGATTACCATGTCCGCATTTTCTCTCAGCAAAGTGTCTGCCATTTCATTTAAAAATGCCGCATCATGCTGACCATCGCCATCCACCTGTACTGCGCAATCATAGCCGTTATCTCTTGCATAAATATAACCGGTCTGAACCGCACCGCCTATGCCCAAATTTACAGGTAAATTAATAAAATTAAAAGCATTTTCGCGGCAAATCTTAAGTGTGTTATCCGTCGAGCAATCGTTGATTATGACATAATCAAACTCGGGTGCATTTTCCTTTATGTTGTTTACTGTTCTTTCTATATTTCCTTCCTCGTTATAGGCAGGAATTATGATAAGCTTTTTCATTACTTTATTACACCGTCTTACCCTTATACATATCCTGATAATATTTCTGGTAATCGCCGCTTGTTACGTTTTTCATCCAGTCTTCGTGCTCAAAGAACCATTTGATTGTTTTCTTGATACCTTCTTTGAACATTGTTTCCGGATACCAGCCAACTGCTGCCTTGATCTTATCCGGCGCGATTGCGTAACGTCTGTCATGGCCCTTTCTGTCCTCAACGTATTTGATGAG
>CACZQX010000353.1 GCA_902783445.1 uncultured Lachnospiraceae bacterium | reverse complement strand
TAATATTATACTACATATACGAATTAATTGAAATGTATATTTTATATTTTTTGTTTTTATGTTATAGTAAAATCAAGATAATTTATGTTGTTTTTTACATTCAGGAGTAAATTATGTGGGAAGATTTGGTTAGGGGTCCGAAACTAAAAACTAAAAGACGAAAAAAAATATGTAAACGCTGCGGCGGCACATTTGAATTTGTCGGCATAGGACGTATGTATTGCGAAAACTGTACTCGTATAGATGCCGAACAATTTCAGGCTGTCCGTGACTACTTATATGAGAACGGCCCTGCCAATGCTCTCGAAATCGAAGAAGCAACCGGCATTTCCAAAGAACATATCAACAAATACTTAAGAGAAGGTCGTCTTGAGATTCCGCCTGGAAGCGACGAATATATTACATGCGAGATTTGCGGCGCAAAACTCAGATACGGAAGATTTTGTCCGGATTGTGTACATAAAATGTCAGCAGAAGAAATTCAAAGTGCTACATTCGATGTTAACGAAGTCGGTGAAGTTCAGGTAACGGGCGGCAACAAAGGTCAAGTCAGATACATAGGAAAAGAAGGAAGAAAATTACAGTAATTTTAGTTTAGCAGGGGTCAAAGCCTGCTAATACTATGTTTAGAAATATATAGAGTGTGAGGTTTATATGAGTAACATTTATAAATTAGGAGTGGATATCGGATCCACAACGGTAAAAGTTGCGGTTATTAATGAAAATAACGAAATACTTTTCTCCGATTACAGAAGACATTACGCAAATATACAGGAAACTTTGGCTGATTTAATTGCCGATGCGGGAAAAGAATTGGGTGAGATTACCGTTCATCCTGTTATTACAGGTTCCGGCGGACTTCAGCTTTCAAAGCATCTTGATACACCTTTTGTCCAAGAAGTTGTGGCTGTTTCAACTTCTCTTCGCGACTATGCTCCTCACTGCGATGTAGCAATCGAGCTTGGTGGCGAGGACGCTAAAATCATCTATTTTTCAAACGGTATCGAACAGAGAATGAATGGTGTCTGCGCCGGTGGTACAGGCTCATTTATCGACCAGATGGCTTCGCTTTTGCAAACCGATTCTTCGGGTCTTAACGAATATGCCAAAGAATACAAAGCTCTCTACCCGATTGCCGCAAGATGCGGAGTTTTCGCAAAAACGGATATTCAGCCTCTTATTAACGAAGGTGCCACAAAAGAGGATTTGGCAGCTTCTATTTTTCAGGCCGTTGTTAACCAAACAATTTCCGGTCTTGCTTGCGGTAAACCAATCAGAGGTAATGTTGCTTTCCTTGGCGGTCCTCTTCACTTTTTATCGGAACTACGCGAGGCTTTCATAAGAACGCTTAAACTTACCGGAGATCAAATCATTGCTCCGAGACATTCTCATCTTTTTGCCGCAATGGGTGCAGCAATGAATTATGATGAAAAATACGAAATGTCCATAACCGATCTTCGCGATCGTTTATCACAAGGCATACAAATGAACCAGGAAATTTCCCGTATGGATCCTCTATTTAAGGACGAGGCCGAATATGCGGAATTTACCGCAAGACATGCAAAACATACCGTAGTAAAAGCCGATATTTCGACTTATTCGGGAAACTGCTATTTGGGTATCGATGCGGGTTCAACCACAACAAAAGTTGCCTTGGTTGATGAAAACGGCAATCTCTTGTATTCCTTCTACGATAATAATAACGGAAATATGCTTGGCACAACAATTCGTGCCATGAAGGAAATAGAAAAAGTATTACCACCTACTGCCAAAATCGTTTCATCTTGTTCAACGGGATATGGTGAAGCTTTGGTTAAGGCTGCTCTTCGTCTTGATGAAGGCGAAGTTGAAACGGTATCACATTACTATGCCGCTTCATTCTTCAATCCCGATGTTGATGCCATTCTTGATATCGGCGGTCAGGATATGAAGTTTATCAAAGTTAAAGATGGTGTAATTGAAAACGTGCTTTTAAATGAAGCATGTTCTTCGGGTTGCGGTTCTTTCATCGAAACTTTTGCAAAATCCCTTAACTACTCTGTTATCGACTTTGCAAAAGAAGCATTGTTTGCAAAAGATCCAATCGATCTTGGTACTCGTTGTACCGTTTTCATGAATTCAAACGTTAAACAGGCCCAAAAAGAAGGTGCGAGCGTTGCGGATATCAGCGCAGGTCTTGCATATTCCGTTATTAAAAACGCTTTGTTTAAAGTTATAAAGGTTGCGGATCCTGAAAGTTTAGGCAAACACATTGTTGTACAGGGTGGTACATTCTACAATGATGCGGTTCTTCGCAGTTTCGAAAAAATAGCGGAACACGAAGTAATTCGTCCGGACATTGCAGGTATCATGGGTGCTTTCGGTGCGGCTTTAATCGCAAAAGAACGCCACACGGACTGCCATGTTACACACATGCTTACATTTGAAGAAATTCACGAATTTGAATATACAACATCCATGACACGTTGCCAGGGATGTACAAACCATTGTCTTCTTACCATCAACAAATTCAACGACGGAAGAAGATTTATTTCCGGTAACAGATGTGAAAAAGGTCTCGGAAAAGAAAAGAAAGACGACTCTATTCCAAACCTTTACAAGTTTAAACACGAGCTTTTATTTAACAGAGAGCTTCTTACAAAAGAACAAGCTACAAGGGGAACCGTGGGTATTCCTCGTGTTCTTAATATGTATGAGAACTACCCATTCTGGGCAACATTCTTTACAAAGCTTGGATTCAGTGTTGTTGTTTCACCGGATTCAACAAGAAAGATTTACGAAATGGGTATTGAATCCATCCCAAGCGAATCGGAATGTTATCCGGCAAAACTCGCTCACGGACATATAGAATGGCTTATCTCTCAAAATGTTGACTTTATATTCTACCCTTGCGTAGCATATGAACGTGAAGAAGTTGCTGATGCCAATAATCATTACAACTGCCCGATTGTTACATCTTATCCGGAAAATATCAAAAACAATGTTGAATCAATCTGCAAAGGTAAGGTGCAGTTCTTAAATCCTTTCCTTGCAATGACAGATTTTAAGGTATTTTCCGAGGCTTTAGTTCGAATATTTGCCGGCAATAACGGCTTTATGATTACGGAAAACGAAATACTTGCAGCAGCCAAAGAAGGCTGGGATGAGATGGCACGTTGCCGTCAGGCTATCTACGATGAAGGCAAACGTGTTCTTAAATATTTGGAAAAAACAGGCAAACAAGGTATTGTTTTATCCGGACGTCCATACCATATCGATTCGGAAATCAACCATGGTATTCCTGATCTTATAACAAGCTACGGTGTTGCCGTACTTTCCGAGGACTCTATCTCCGACCTTGCGGATGTTGAACGTCCTTTAATCGTACTTGACCAGTGGATGTACCATTCACGACTTTATAAAGCCGCTAACTACATTAAGACAACGGATAATCTTAACCTTATCCAGCTTAACTCTTTCGGTTGCGGTTTGGATGCTGTTACAACGGATCAGGTAAATGACATTTTATCGGGTTCCGGTAAGATTTATACCGTTCTTAAGATTGACGAAGTTAATAACCTTGGTGCCGCAAGAATACGTATTCGCTCACTTTTAAGCGCCCTTAAAGTTCGTGAAAAACTTAACCTTGACAGAACTATTGTTTCCGCAGCTCATAACAGAGTTGAATTCACAAAAGAAATGCGCGAAAACTACACAGTTATCGCACCTCAGATGTCACCTATCCACTTTGACCTTATTGCCCCTGCTCTTCGTACCTGCGGCTTTAATGTTGAAGTTTTGGATAATGACAATAAACAGGCTGTTAATGCCGGCTTAAAATATGTTAATAACGATGCTTGCTACCCTTCAATCATTGTTGTAGGTCAGATTATGCACGCTCTTACATCGGGCAAATACGATTTAAACAAAACCGCGGTCCTCATAACTCAGACAGGTGGCGGTTGTCGTGCATCAAACTATATCGGATTTATCCGCCGTGCTCTTGCAAAAGCAGGCATGGGACATATTCCGGTTATTTCACTTAGTGTACAGGGACTTGAGAAAAACTCCGGCTTTAAGCCAACACTTGATATGATTTACAAAGCCCTCTACGCTATTTGCTTCGGTGATATTTTCATGAGGGTGCTTTACCGTATGCGTCCTTACGAAAAGGTGCCGGGAAGTGCTAATGCTCTTCACGAAAAATGGAAGAAGATTTGTCTTGAAGCGCTTTGTAAGAAAGGCATTATGTCAAGACGCAAATTTGCTAAGATTTGTAAAGGTATCGTTGAAGATTTCGATAATCTTCCAATCCACGAAGATATGGTTAAACCGCGTGTCGGTGTTGTAGGTGAAATCCTTGTTAAATTCCTTCCGATGGCCAATAACTATGTCATCGACCTTCTTGAACGCGAAGGCGCCGAAGGTGTTATGCCGGATTTATTAGACTTTATGTACTACAGTTTTTACAACTCTTTCTTTAAAGTTGAACACTATGGTATTAGCAAAAAATCCGCTCGCATATCCAAGCTTGTTATCATGTACATGGATCACGTAAGAAAGCCTTACTACAAAGCATGCAAGGCAAGTAAACACTTCGATCCTCCGGCAGATATTAAAGAGCTTGCAAAAATGGCGGAAGAATTTGTTTCTATCGGTAACCAGACAGGTGAAGGTTGGTTCCTTACAGGCGAAATGCTTGAACTTATTCACAACGGTGCGCCAAACATCATTTGTTCACAGCCTTTTGCTTGCTTACCTAACCACATTATCGGTAAAGGTGTTATCAAGGAACTTCGTTACAAACATCCTGAGGCTAATATCGTTGCAGTAGACTACGATCCGGGTGCCAGCGAAGTTAACCAGCTTAACCGTATTAAGTTGATGCTTGCAACAGCGAGAGAAAATCTTAAAAAAGCAGGAAAATTGCAGTAAATATGATTAATAACCCAAAAGGCAACGTATCAAATCTACGTTGCCTTTACTTATTAGTAATGTATATAACGGACGCTGCACAGCGCTTATAAAGAATATCGGATTTACTCCCTTACCGTGGTCTTAAATCTGATATTCTTTATTATGCTTGGCAGCTGTTTATATAAACTCCAAGACAGAAAAAAGCCGCCAACCTGCATTGACGGCTAATTAAAAATAGTCCTTAATCAGGCAACCGTTACGGTATTGCCTTTTGTTACTTTTATTATAATAATTATCACGATTTTGTCAAATACTATGCATCTAATCAAGGCAACACCCTAAGGTGTTGCTTCCTTTTTGCGAATAAAATCATGTTCAATGAGAATTTATTTTAAACATAAAAACTGCTTCGCCTAAGGCATTTTCATTTTTAAATAATTAGGCTAATTGCGCAGACAAAAAGTAAGCACGTGCCGGGTTTAAAAATGATAGTGACACAGGTGCGGCTATATATGTATCAATTACAAATTCTCATAGAACTTGTAATTATCTTTATTGTCATACTTAACGATATACAAAGCTTTATCCGCGTTTTTGTATAGGCTTTCAAAGCTTTCACCGTCGTTCGGGAAATGAGAAATGCCGACCGATACGGATAAATGTCTGTATGTTTCGTCGGAGTGCATCTTTTGCTTAAAGTCATTAAAGAACTGTTGCGTCAAATCGCTTATCTGCTCTTTGGAATAGTCTTTGGTTACGAATGCGGCAAACTCATCGCCACCCATACGACAAACATAGTTGTCATCTCCAAAGCTTTCTTTAAGGAATTCAGCAAACTTCTTAAGGGCAATATCTCCCGCCATATGACCGTAAGTATCATTAACCTTTTTAAAATTATCCAAGTCGATCATAAAGAAGTAACCGCCGCGAACATCATTTAAATCGGCAATTACTCGACGTTCAAATCCTTTTCTGTTATAAAGGCCTGTCATATCATCCAAATCGTTGGCTGCCTGTATATCCTCCGTAAATGTTTTGAAGAACTGGCTTAAAAGTGCACTGTTTTCACGTTTTTCGTCTGAATTGTAATCTATTTCTTCACTGTATTCAGGTTCATAACCCGTTGCAAGCATATTAATGAAAATTCGGCAAAGATCCGGGTCAAACTGGGTTCCGCAGCCCTTTTCAAATTCTTCTATAACCTGTTCCGTTGAAAGACGCTTTCTGTAAGCTCTGTCGCTGGTCATAGCATCATAGGCATCGGCAATGGCGATAATACGAGCATACACAGGAATCTCATCACCCTTAATTTCTCGTGGATAACCTGTTCCGTCCCAGTGTTCATGATGTCCCAAAACACCCTCTTGAATCTTCCTTGTAACGTCTACATCCATAAGGATAGAGGCGCCCATTTCGGGATGCTGTCTGATTACCGCAAATTCATCATCGGAAAGTACGTCCCCTTTATTTAAGATTTTGTCGGGAACCGCAATTTTTGCAATATCATGAAGAAGCGCGCCGGTATAAAGGTTTTTAAGTTCTTCTTCCGTCCAATTAAGCATTTTACCTATAGATTTTGCATATGCAGCAACCCTAAGGGAATGGCCCATTGTATATTTGTTTTTGGAGTCAACCACATTTGCAATGGCTGCAAAAGTATTAACCGTCATTTTTTCAAGCTTGTCGGACTTTTCTTTAAGCCTGATTTCCAAATCGCTTTTAAGATCGTAAAGTTCCAACAAGCGATGGATTCTGCTTTTTACAACTATGGGAACAAAAGGTTTTGCAATAAATTCGTCGGCTCCAAGTTCCAAAAGCTTCGCTTCAATACCGGGAAGTGTTGTGGCAGTAAGAAAAACAATTGGAATATTATTGCCCAAATTTTGTTTTCTGATTTCGGTAAACAGCTCTATTCCGTCCATTTCCGGCATTTCCAAATCCACCAAAATAAGATCCGTATGTTTTTTCGCCAAAAACTTAAGAGCCGATACTCCGGAATTAACCGGTGTAACATCATACTCATCACTAAGCTCCAGCTGCAGCATATGTAATATTTCTTTACTGTCATCTACCACAAGTATATGCTTCATTTCTTCACCTACTATAAGTTTGCTATCTTTCTTATAAGACTTTCGACAATATCTGCCGATTCGTCATAATCAAAATCAAGAATCTTTTGAGCGGCTTCATTTATGCCGTCTTTAATTTCATCTGTAATAAAGTATCCCTTCAATTCATCAAAAGCCTCAATTACGTTCTTATACTCATAATCATCGATTGCATTCTTAATTTGATTTAATTTTGAAAGCAATTCTTCATTCGAAAGCATTTCTTTCGCTTTGTTAATATCTTCATTAGGAACATCCAATTCAAGACATTCTTTTATTTGTTCCATAAGTTTTTCATAATTGTTTAAGAAATTATTATAATCGTTTCTTATAAATTCATATTTGCCGTCACGTGCCGCATATTCGTGTATTTTTGCGCGTTCTTTCAAATCTTCGGCAAATATTGTAGCCATAACACCTTTAATTGCATGTGCTTCGTTTTTATAGGAATCGAAATCGTTCATTGCAACAAAATCTCTTGCATTCTGAGCATTTGAACTACTTTCCTTAACAATAACTTCCAAAACTTTCTTTACAACGTCTTTTTTACCCGCAAAACGTTCCAAAGTCTTATCATAATCCATTACTGTTATGCCTTTTAAAGCCTCTTCCATTGCCGATATATCGCTATTTACGGACAATTCAGCTTCATCATAATTCTTTTCGTCTATAAATTTTACATAGTCAGACGGAAGAAATCGAACCATGCAGCTTTCAATCTTATCTACCTCAATAGGTTTTGTAAGATAATCGCAAAAACCCAAGCCCAAATATTTCTCTCTCATTCCCGCAACGGCATTGGCTGTAAGAACAACAACCGGTGTCTCGCGGTTAAGGCCTATATTATCGTTTCTGATAATATTGAAAGAATCAATTCCGTCCGGTTCCGGCATCATATGATCCATAAAAATCAAATCATATCGATTTTGTCTGCATTTAAATATAGCCTCTTTTCCGCTTGAAACCAAGTCAAGAGTAACCAATGTGCGTTTAAGAAGTTCTCTGATAACAACAAGGTTTTCGTTTTTATCGTCAACCGCAAGAACGTTTGCCTTTGGTGCAATAAATGTACGACCGATTTCTTCGCTTAGTTTATAATCGTTCATTTCCGTATCCATATGTCCGACAGGAGTAGCATCAACGATTTTTTGGTCAAGCATTACGGTAAACTTTGATCCTTTTCCGTAAAAACTTTCCACAAATATTTCGCCATTCATTGCATCCACAAGATTTTTGGCAATGTTCAAGCCAAGTCCCGTACCTTCAATTGTCTTCGTATTTTCGGAATCAACACGAACAAATTTTGAAAACAATTTATCTATATCGGCGGGTTTGATTCCCATTCCCGTATCTTCTACAATTAACTCAAGAGTGCATACATCTCCATTAATAGCGTTAAGCTTAACACTGAATGTAACGCTTCCGTCAATTGTATATTTTACTGCATTTGATATAAGATTAATAAGTATCTGATTTATATGTAAATAATCACCTTCCAATCTTGAAGGGATGTTTTCATCTATATTTAAATAGACCTTAAGACCTTTCGTTCTTGCTCTTTCTTTAAGCATCAAAACAGTGTCTTTTAACGAGTCAATAACATCATAAGGTTCTTCCACAATATGCAACATTCCGGCTTCGATTTTAGATATGTCCAAAACATCATTAATAAGTTCAAGAAGAATCTTACCCGAACGCTTAATCTGAGATGCATAATTCTTTATGCTTACGTCTTTGCTCTCTCTTAAAATCATCTCGTCCATACCAACAATGCTGTTAATCGGAGTTCTGATTTCATGAGACATATTTGCAAGGAATTGAGACTTTTGCCTGCTTGCATTGGTTGCAAGTTCTTTTTCCTTGGAAACCCTGACAAACTCATTAAATCCATGCAAAAGCGCCATAAACAAAAGATAATACATTCCCGGTGTAATGCATCTTCCCGCATGTAAAGAGTTAACGAAGTTAACCACATAAATCTCGGCAACGCCAAACGCCAAAAATCCAAACATACCGGCCGCAACTATCGGATATTCTCCAATTTTTTTAATAAATATATCCCTTACCATAATAACAAAAGGAATGACTATTACGGCCAAAAGAACCAAGTTCATAGGTAACATAGATTCATAAAAACCTATAGTGTTGGTAAAATCAAGTATCGAAAACAGACTAAAGTTTACCAATGCAATTATAATAAGAACAATGTAAACTTTTTGATATCTGTATTTTTGCACAGTGTTCATGTAATATATAAACGGAAACGGTATCAACATTATAAATAAGAATGACAACACTCCGTCTATAGTATCCTTTCCGAATATAATTTGAAAATTTATATTATCAAAAATAAGCCAACAACTTCCTATAAAGACCGCAATTCCCAAAGAAATATAGGTCATTGGCTGTTTATGAACAATTCTTAAAATCAAGCCTATCGCAATGATAAATAAAGAAGCAACGGCCAAAATAAACAAAGATACATAAGCAACCCTGCCGGAATCGGTTAAGAGTTTATATATGCCCAAAGAATCTCCGATTGTCATGCTTTTAAAAGAAGCAATTCCTTGCCCCTCAACATGCTCTCCCTTTTCGATGGTAAGAGTCTTTCCCGAATCGGAAGCGCCAATATC